>JBGSZT010000019.1:0-2654 GCA_041750255.1 Synechocystis sp. | reverse complement strand
TGGGGGAAAGGTTCAGGTCATAGTTGAGACTGATAAACATCAGGCATTCACCCAAGTTCAAGATACGGGGATTGGCATTGCCCCAGCCGAACAAGCCCGGATTTTTGACCGCTTCTATCGAGTGGAGGCGGCCCGGTCTCGGCAACGGGGAGGAGCAGGATTAGGGTTGGCCATTGCCCAGGCGATCGCCATTAAACATCAAGGCGTTTTAACAGTACAGAGTGAATTGGGGCTAGGCAGTCTCTTTACGGTTAAACTCCCTTTGGCCCATGGAAATGAAGATGGTTATGGCTAAAATTCACTGCGGTTATAACTGAGTGAAGATGCCCATGATCCGAGTCATGGTGATGGGAATGCTCATGCCAGAATCCTGGTTCAATCTGATCGGAGGGTCGTAAAAGATAAAACAGGGCAAATAAACTGAGGGCTAGAATACCCAGATAGAAAAAACTATTTTGAGCAAAGTGACTGCCTAACCATCCCGCCAGAGGATAGGAAAAAGCCCACCAGAGATGGCTCCAGGCAAAATGGGCACCATACACTCGCCCCTGAAGTTCTTTCGCAACCCGGTCAGCAATTAAGGTTTGGGTGGGGACATTAACTAAGGTTTGGCCGATACCAGCTCCAGCCCATAGGATCAGTAATCCCTGAAGATTTGCCATAGGGACAGGCAGGATAGCAAGGGTCATTAGGATAGCCCCAAAAGTAGTTAAAAAGACTCGTTTTTTCTGTTGTTGAATATTGCCCAAACCGAGGGAAGCCACCGTTGCTCCTAACCCAAAAGCCGCCATCACCCAACCGTACTCAATTTTGCCCAGGTGTAAAACGCCTTGGACATAACCCACCGTATTCACTAAAATCCCCGCCCCGGCCAAGGACACCACTAATTGCATAGTTAGGGCATACCTAATCAGGCGATCGCCGAAAAGACATTGGGTTCCTGTGCCGATGTCCCGCCGAATTTGGGCCAAGTTACGGACCGGTTGGGCGGTGGAGTTGACCAATAGTTTTCCTGGCAAAGTAAAAATCAAACCGGCGGCAATTAAAAAAGTTAGGGCATCCCCCCAAAAGATATTTTTTATCCCGACAAAAGCGGCTAGGCTACCCGCTAATCCCGGCCCCAAGACTCCCAACAGTTGATAGGTAGCACTAGAAAGGGCGATCGCCTGGGGATATTCATCGTCCTTTGTTACTAGGGGAATAGTTGCAGTATAGGTCGGAGTAAAAAAGGCATTAAATATATTTAGCCCCAGCACCAGCCCGTAGATTTGCCAGGTCTGCGTCACCCAGGGAAATAAACAGACAATTCCCAGTCGTGCCAGATGGGTAATCACCATCATTTGCTTGCGGTCATAACGGTCGGCGATCGCCCCTGCTAAAGGGGATAGCAGTACAAATACCGTTACCCTCAGGGTTAACGCCCCCGCCAAAATCACCCCAGCCCCCTGACCGGCCAACTCAAAAGCGAGTAGGGCCAATCCCACCCAGGTCAGGGCATCCCCCAGCAAACTAATGGCTTGGGCTAGGTATAGCTGGGCAAAGAGACGGTTCCGCAAACAATGGAAGATGGGTGGCAGTTTGGCCATGATGGTGAAGAGAGAAAGTTGATCTCTATTTTATGCCCCCAGGGGGGATATTGATGTGGCAGTTCTGAGGTCAAACTTCGGAAATGAGATGCCATAATGTAACTAACTTTAGTTGCAGTTTATTGGACATGGAGTGTGAGTCGTAAAGAAAAGCTAATCAAGAGGCTGTTAGCCCGTCCTAAGGATTTTAGTTGGGATGAGTTGGTATCTCTGTTGGCAGCTCTAGGTTTTACGGAGGTAGCCACAGGAAAAACTGGGGGATCTCGGCGACGATTTATTGATCCAAATGGGATTGTTTTAGCCTTACATAAGCCCCATCCTCAAAACATTTTAAAACGGTATCAAGTGGAACAATTGATTGAGCTACTCCAGGGGGAGGAACTGCTATGAACAGTATGATGCAATACAAGGACTATTTGGGTTCAATTCATTATAGTGATGAGGATCAAATTTTCTATGGCAAGGTGGAGTATATTCGGAGCCTAATTAGTTTTGAAGGAGAAGATGTGCCTAGTCTGCAGGCAAATTTTGAGACGGCGATCGATGATTATCTAGCTCTTTGTGAAGCGGAAGGAATTACTCCTGATAAGCCTTTTAAGGGGACCTTCAATGTCCGAGTCGGCAGTCAACTCCATCGGCAAGCGGCCCTTTTTGCTCAGGAAAAGGGGGTTAATCTTAATAAGTTGGTCACAGATGCGTTGGAATCCTATCTCCGGTCTATGGCTTTGGATAATCAGTAATTTCCATGAGTTGGGAACAAGATATAAATCATCTGTGATCGCTATCGCTTAGTTTTTTCCAGTTCCTCTGCTAAGAGTTTTTGATAAATTGTGGGTAAAGAAGCGGTCATTCTATTGTCTTCAATGCCGTAACCCAGACTCGTCCAAGTGCCTGAAAGTTTTTTCAACACTTGTTCAATATTTCCTTGTTTTAATCTCTTGGGGTCGAATTCCCCGCCGCTTGCGGCGCTAAAATAAATAAATGAGTGAGTATGTTCATAAAAGCCATAACGTAACAGTTTTGCTATACCATCTAGTTTTTCCAGCGAAGTACAGAAGAGCCGTATTT
>JBGSZT010000018.1:0-25225 GCA_041750255.1 Synechocystis sp. | reverse complement strand
TCATACATGCTCTGGCGGAATTGGCTCAACTGCTCGAAAATCATAGGGTCAATGTGCATTACTTTTTCATTGACTTTACGGCAGTTAGTGCCTTGCACGGACTGCCGTTTTCTACCCGGTTAGTCCAAACTCCAGTTAATTGATAGCCGTCCACAGAACAAAAAAAACCCCTACGCTAAGGGGGTTTTTCTTCACATGGGTAATAACAAGTCCCTATGTCTAACAAACAGTAGGGAATATCTAGAGTTAGATTGCAACGGCTTTTTTAGAAGTTGCGGTTAATTCACCCTTCGCATATTTAGCGGCATACTCATCCAAGGTGAGTTGTTTGATTTTGCTCGCATTGCCAGCGGCCCAGAATTGGGTATAGCGGTCAGCACAGACCTGTTGCATGTATTTGATCGACGGCTTCAGGAAATGACGGGGATCAAAGTTAGAAGGGTCTTTGGCAGCGGCTTCACGGAAGGCGGCGGTGATGGCTAAGCGGTTATCAGTATCGATGTTGACCTTGCGAACACCACTCTTGATGCCTTTTTGGATTTCTTCGACGGGAACACCGTAGGTTTCGGGGATGCTACCACCGTACTGGTTGATCATGTCGATCCATTCCTGGGGAACGGAAGACGAGCCGTGCATAACCAAGTGGGTATTGGGAAGTAGACGATGAATTTCTTCAATGCGGCTAATGGCCAAAACTTCACCGGTGGGTTTGCGGGTAAATTTGTAAGCTCCGTGGCTAGTTCCGATGGCAACCGCCAAGGCGTCCACTTGGGTTCTTTCTACAAATTCCACCGCTTCAGTGGGGTCAGTGAGCAGTTGGTCTTTGCTGAGTTTCCCTTCAAACCCGTGGCCATCTTCGGCTTCGCCGTGGCCGGTTTCGAGGGAACCCAGACATCCCAATTCGCCTTCTACACTAGCGCCAACGGCATGGGCCACTTTAACTACTTCAGCGGTGACATTAACGTTGTACTCAAAACTTGCGGGGGTTTTAGCGTCAGCTTCGAGGGAGCCATCCATCATCACACTAGTGAAACCATTGCGGATAGCAGAATAGCAAGTCGCGGGGCTGTTGCCATGGTCTTGGTGCATGGCAATGGGAATGTGGGGGTAGGTTTCTACCGCCGCCACAATCAAATGACGGAGGAAGTTTTCGCCCGCATAGCTACGAGCGCCACGGGATGCTTGCAAAATAACCGGGCTGTCCGTGTCATTAGCGGCGTGCATGATCGAAATGATCTGCTCCATGTTGTTGACGTTGAATGCAGGGATGCCGTAGTCATGCTCAGCCGCGTGGTCTAGCAATAGCCGCATAGGTACGAGAGCCATAAAAATCCTCCTAGGTTTAGTGTCTAAAATTTAGGTGAGACGTAACGTTCAGTTAATATTTGTTCAATCTTAAGCTAGTTTATACCGCTTGACAAATTTTAATAAAATTTTGTTATTTGTTTTTGAGAGCCTGTGCTAGCTCTCTATTTCTAGGGCTCAACGGAAAAGGGAAAGGGCTGTTGACGACGACTTCCCAGTAAATATGTATAGACCACCGTGAACTCACAACCGAGGAAAAATATTTGAAAGGTGAGATAGATCCAGAGTAGCAGTACCATTACATTACCAATGACACCGTAGGTCTGAAATTTGGCTCCTAGACTAATCATGCCCAGACCAACAGCGGTTTGAAGCCCCATGAGTAGTGTTGTAGTTAGAAAAGCCCCGGGCCAAATATCGCTCCAATACAATCGAGTCCCCGGCAGAATTTTAAATAACCCCATGATGACGGCTGTTAGTAAAAAATAAGAAACGCTGGATTGAACTCCCCGAATTACCAGTAGATTATCGATGGAAAGCCCCCACCAGGGAATGGAATATAAACTCATCAGATTTTGAAAATGGTTGAGTAGGGAAAGAACCAAGGTCACGGCTAGGCTAGAGAGCATCGAGAGCAAGATCACCAATACGCTGCTAAGTACCAACAAAAAGGCAAATAGTTTTTCCCGGATTCCCTGGATAATTTTTTGATGGACGTTGGTCGGAAGGGGAGACAGCCGCGTGGGTTGCCAAATTTTTTGGACATTGCGACCCAGGGCTTCAAAAATCTTGCTTGCAGTTAATAAAAGTAAGCCAAAACCAATTAATCCGGCTCCGATACTGCCACTATTGAACGCCAGTAAGACTTCTTCGACCATAGCATGGGATTGGGCCGGTAAAATATTATGGGCCAGGGTGAGAAGCTCTTGATAAGGGTTTGTCTCCGGGCC
This sequence comes from Synechocystis sp., assembly GCA_041750255.1. GTDB lineage: Bacteria > Cyanobacteriota > Cyanobacteriia > Cyanobacteriales > Microcystaceae > Synechocystis. Next base: position 22,970 of record JBGSZT010000018.1, on the reverse strand, counting down.
CAGCACTAACCCTAGTACACTCAAGATGACTAAGCAGATCGGAAACAGCGAAAATAGGGCGTAGTAGGCAAGGGCCGCACCAATCTCTAGGCAGTCATCCCGTTGCCATTTGCTGACAGTTTTAAGGATTAACTGTACACCCACCCAGGGAAGAATAGAGGTTTTAAAAAAATTTAGCATTGTATTATTGACCAGCTAAAATTTTTGCGGCGATTGCCTGCCCTGATAAAACCGCACCTTCGACCTTAGCACTGACAAAGGCATCCCCACCGAGATATAGTGGCCCTGGGGTATCCAGAAATGCAAAGGGCTGAGGATAAAAGCTCTGGGCTAAACTGTAGCGCCACCGGTGCAAGGAAGTCGCCATCACAGAAGACCCAAGCCAGGGGTCCGCGGCCTGGAGTAAATGGGCGGTTATCGTCGCGTCATCGGCTTCAAAGTATTCTTGACTAAAGCCTGGAATGCCATGGAGCGTCACTGCATAACCCTGGGGTGAAATACCTTTTTGATGATTACAAGCGAGCCAGGCTAAGGGGTCACCATCTCCCCACAATCCTCCCGGCGAGGGAATCAGACTCGGATTTTCTAATAAAACCAGTAGAGAGAGACAGGGAGCATAGGCGATCGCCGTTAAATGGGATTCCATCACCCCAGGAAGTTCGATAGGAGAGAGCTTTAGTAATTCCAGGGATTGGGGAACAGGCGGAGTTAAGACCAAATGTTTCGCGGTAAACAGACGTTGATCCTCTGTCATCACCTGCCATAGGTGATCACCCCAATCGAATTTTGTGACCCGTGTTTGAGTCAATACTGGCAAATCATCGGCTAAATATTGGGCCAGACTGCGATTACTCGCGGTGCCGCGATAGGCAACTTTACCTGAATCTCGCACACCCCCACTCGTCAAGGCAAAGGCGTCAGCCCAGGGGGTAATCACTCCCGCCCTGAGCCATTCCTCGACCCAAGCTTGAAAACTAGGCTGAGTGACGGTGAAATATTGCGCCCCGTAGTCAAAGCAACCAACTTGGTCTCCATCACGGAGACGACGGCTAGCGAGACGGCCACCAATGCCCCGACCTTTGTCCAAAATAATGACGGATAATCCTTGACGTTGAAGAATGGTTGCAGTGATCAAGCCACAGATGCCGCCGCCCACGATCAGACAATCAGAGTTGGGTATTGATTCGGAGATAAACGCCATGGGATTACTTCGGTGGGACGGGATGAGCTTCTTCTTCAACGAGATAAAGACCCCCAGAATTAAGGGATTGAGCGGCGATCGGCTCTAGACTTTTAATCGCATTCAGGACTTCTTTGATCATCACCGCCGAGGGGACTGCTACGATAACGCCCAAAAGCCCCCCCACCCGCGCTCCGGTCAGCAACGAAATCAAGACCCAAAAGGGATTTAGACCCGTCACACTGCCTAAAACTCGGGGAGCAATGCCATTTTCAACGATTTGTTGGATCACTAGGGCCACCGCCAAGAGTTCAAACGCCATGCCAATATCCCGCAGGGCCACTAAAACTGTCACCAGGGCAATCCCCACCGAGCCACCAAAAGGGACTAGGGCCATTAAGCCAACGGTGAGACCAAACAAAAGACCAAAGGGAACTTTTAGAAACAAAAACCCTAAAATCAACCCTAGAGCCATGCAGGTTGCTGATACTAATTGACCTAGAAAATAATTTTGAAAACTGCCGCGTAGTGTTTGAGAAAAGGGCTGTTGGAATCGTTCGGGTAACCAACTAATAATACTCTGCCAAATATCTTCGGTGTGGAGGAGTAGATAAAAGGTAAGAATAATCGTGAGTAACACATCCAATAGTCTGACCACGGTAAATACGGTCAAATTCAGAGCCAAATTCAAAGTACTCCCCGCCAAGTTTTGCAATTGTCCGGCTAGGCGAGTATTAATTTGGGTAATCAGTCCGTCAAGATTGATCGGCAAGCCCAAGATGGAGACTTGTTCATCCAGGAGCATTAACTGCCGTTGACCGGAATCGAGCCACTCCGGCAGACGCGCTACAAGTTGTTGAGCCTGGGTAAACACTAGCGGAACCAGGGTTAGCCCCCCGGCGATCAAGACAATCAGGGCAAATAGGAAGACAAAGGTTGACGCCAGAATCCGTTTAACTCCCTTTTTTTCGAGCCAATCTACGGGATAGTTCAAAAGAAAGGCAAAAACCGAGGATAGGAGAATAATGACGAATAGGGATTGAAAATAGCCAAAAATAGCGGATAAAGCCCTAGCATTCAAGACCATAAGTGGTGCTCCAAGGGCCAGCACCAGCAGACGAGTCAAGGAATTGAGAGAATCCCACCATTTAAATAACCAGTTTTGGTGTGGTGAAGAGGAGCGGGAGTGGACCATAATCGTTATTTAACTCGTCGGGATAACTGCATTTGGCTGGATTGGTGGGCTCCACAAAAGTCAATTGTGACGTTTTGTTTCCCTCATTTTAAGGGAATTTTTTATCTTTGACCAAGCCCCTGGATGTAATTCTGGCAGGCGTTTACCCTTGTCATTTTGGGGATGAGAGCTCATTTTTAACTTGATCTAGGGCCTTAGCTCCGTAGTGTCGCCAAATATTGCTGTAAATAATATCGTCGGTTTTCCAGGGTTTATGATGGCCACCGCTCCAGTGAATAATGCCTATTTTGCTTGGATTTTTCTTTAGTAACCAGGTAATGGGGCGCAGATTGCCGTAGCCACAACAGTTCCACTCTGCCGCTAGAGGATAGTAATGTTTGAACATTACATTCAAAAGTGTTTCATCCCCTAGATTTAACATACGATGTCCATGGAAGGCATCCCATTGAAGATAGTAGTGAAGACGTTCTTGAGTTTCCTCATTCCAGTAGTTAAAGTCTGTAACTAGGACACCACTATTAAACGTATTTTCAAAGTCAAATATTTCTTGAATCGCTTTTAAGGGTTTGCCAAAATAAAGAAAAGCTGGATAGAAGTGAGGGACAGCGGCAAGGTAGCAATCTGCTGTTAATTGTGCATTATCTAAAAGATCAGCGAGATCCTTGAGGACAATTAAATCCATATCTAAGTAAATCACCTTGCCTAAATCGTCAAAAATATCTTTTAAAAAAATCCTGGCATACTGCATGTACCGCGAATTAACATGATTAACAGATTTAAGTCTGCGTTTAAATTTAATTTGAATATAATCTTGAAGGAACTGGGGAGGAAAAAAAGGATGCACTCGCCATTCAAACTGAGCTGAGGGAAAAAATTGACTAATATGAGCCTTAAAAAAATCAATTTCATCCGGCGGCACCGCAATATTAAATCGCAGGCGATTGGGCTGGGCCGTATTAAGAATAATTGAATTCATGGCGGCCAATAAACCGACGACAACGGTTTTATTGAGAGAAAAAGCAATATCAACAGTCATAAAAAATGTAGATTATGGCGGACAACCATTTTGCCCCTCTTCATTAAACAGGCAAACAGGGTGCTATGGCAGGTTAATTGCCATAAAAAGGTAGTGCAGTAGACCAGTCTGGACGTTGTCCTTGCCAACCAGCATGTTGGGCTAGGGAGAGCAAAAATTTGGCGCTGTAACCGAGTTTTTCTGGGGTTTGGATCAGGCTTAGTTCACCGGATAATTCAGCCAGGTGCTGATACCAGGCTCCGGGTTCCCAGAGGCGATCGCCGTTTAACACCAGCCATTGCTCTGAGTCTCGTTGATAAATGCCACCATAGAGCTGACCACGGGTGGCGGGCATTTCCACTGCAATCACTTGATGGGGAGCCAGCCCTGCCGCCAGGGATTCCGCGTAGATCAACAAACTCGAAAAGCTAAAGACAGGAATTTTTAATTGTTGTCCTAGGGTGCGGGCAGTGACCAAGCCGATGCGGGTACTCGTAAAACTTCCTGGTCCCTTAGCAACCGCAATATAGCTCAGGTCTTGCCAGGTCTGGGGGTGGATAAATTCGGCTAAATAATAATGTAAATAATTAGATAATTCCCGGTCTAAATCCCAATGCTGAGAGCGGCTCTCCTCTCCCTCTTTGGCGATCGCCAATCCCAATTCTCTGCTGGTGGTATGGAGGGCCAGACCATAGCCGGGGCTGATATTCAAACTCATGACGGCAAAAATCTCCAACAACCGTCCACAAATCCGGTCTACAATAGCGAGAAAGGGACAGGGGTTACGCTCGATATTATCATTACCGAGGTAGGAAGCCAAAAAGCTCCAGATAATTGACTACGATAGACTGGTTAATCTTGCAACTATTTGGTCTCGAAAAAAGTCAGTAAAATATTGCATGATGCCTGTTCTTGTGGATCGCCGTGTTTAAGCAGTTTACTCGCCACCTCCAACGAAAAACCAGCCAAGTACTCCGGGCATTAGCGGAAAAACTTGACCAGCCCAGCCCGCAGGAGCCTAACCCAGTAGCTCCCCCAGAGGATCCGTGGCTGGCCACAACACCCGACTTACAAGAGGATTTGGCTCAGGCCACAATACCTCCGGTGCTCATTGAAAATTCAGGTAATGGGGATCTGCATATTACAGATACAACGACCAGCAAAACGATTGTGGTATCCCGCCCCCTCGCTACCACAGACCAAGATATTCCGCCGTCCGATGCCCAGATATCGGAAAAATTAGACAATTATTCCCGACTCCCACGACGCGAACGGCGGCGACGCAACTCAGGGCTAGGAGCTTCTCTCTCCCAGCTTCAGACAAACCTGGCAATCTGGAGTCAACAGCCTCGTTTTTGGTTCATGACCGGGTTGGGATTTGGGGCCGGTTGTACGGTCAGTGCCTTCGGCATGGGCATTTATATCCTCGAAACCATGACCCAAGAACAGGTGGAAGATGTGGCCACCTATGCGCCCCCCGGAACCTTAACTATCAAAGCCAATAATGGTCAAATTTTGCAAGAAATTGGCCCAGTCAGCCATGATCAACTCTCAGCCGATAGCATTCCAACCTTGATCGAACAGGCGTTTATTGCCAGTGAAGACCGGCGTTTTTGGCAACACCATGGCGTTGATCCCCAAGGTATTGCTCGGGCGCTTCTCTCCAATGTCCAGGCGGGGGAGTTGGTAGAAGGGGCTAGTACCATTACGCAACAATTAACCCGTCTGGTTTTTTTAAGCCAAGAGCGTACCCTCGACCGCAAAATTCGTGAAATTCGCCTTGCCCAGAAAATTGAAGCCAAATTTCCGAAAAAACAAATCCTAGAGCGCTATCTCAATCTCGTTTACCTGGGCTCCGGGGCCTACGGGGTGGCGGACGCATCCTGGGCCTATTTTAGTAAGGCTCCCGAAAAACTGACCCTAGGAGAGGCCGCTACCTTGGCGGGGGTGGTGCCTGCCCCTAGCCTTTATTCTCCCCTAGTGAATCTGGCGATCGCCACGACCCGTCGCAACGAAGTGCTGATGAAGATGAGTGAAGCCGGGTTTATTAGCCGCAGTCAGGCCCAAACAGCGATCGCCGAACCTTTAGTGCTGAAACCAACTCCTCTGAAGCGATTTCAACGCACCGCGCCATTTTTTAGTGATTATATCCTCAAGGAAGTCCGAGACAAGGTGCCAGAAGCGCAACTCAATGCCGGTGGGGTTATGGTGATGACGACCCTAAATCCGACCTGGCAAACGGAGGCCGAAAAAATCCTGCAAAGCTCGGTGAAACAATACGGCGGTTGGCAGGGTTTTTCAGAAGGGGCCCTAGTTTCCCTCGACCCGCGCACGGGAGCCATCAAGGCTATGGTCGGCGGCAGTGATTATGCCGCGACTCAATTTAATCGCGTCACCCAAGCCCAACGTCAGCCGGGCTCGACCTTTAAACCGATTCTCTATGCTACGGCGATCGCCGCTGGCATTTCTCCCAATAAAAGCTATTTGAATGTGCCCTTTACCGTCAATGGCTATACCCCTGAAAATTATGGCGACCGCTATTCCGGCGGCTTCATGTCCTTGCGTGAGGCCCTGACTAATTCAGTCAACGTTGTCGCTGTTCGCCTACTTTTGGATGTGGGCTGGAATCCGGTGATTGAGACGGCGCGAAAAATGGGGATTCAGTCCAAAATTGAACCCACCTATTCCCTGGCCTTGGGAGCCTGGGAAATGACCCCGCTAGAAATGACCAGTGCCTACGGAACCTTTGCCAATAGAGGGGTTCATGTATCGCCCTACGCCATTCAACAAGTCCTAGACCGCCGGGGCAATCCTATTTATAAAGCTAAACACCAACAACAGGTTGCCCTCGACCCCGACAGTAACGCCATTATGACTTCTCTGATGCGGAGTGTTGTTACCTCTGGCACTGGCCGCCCGGCCCAACTCGGCGATCGCCAAGTGGCTGGCAAAACCGGCACCTCCGATGAAGCCAAGGATCTTTGGTTTATTGGCTATACCCCCCAATTAGTGACTGGAGTCTGGCTGGGCAACGACAATAGCAAACCCACCCGCGGAGCCAGCACCACCGCCGCGATTATTTGGGGCAAATTCATGGGCAAGGCCACCAAAGCCATGCGAGTGGAATATTTTCCCCCGTTACCCAAACGCCTCGAGGGACGCAAACCTACCATCCAAGCGGAGCCGATCAAACGACGCCGCATTACGGTTCTGGCCTATCCTTCGGCGCCCGCCGTGGGCCCTAACCCTAGCCCCGACACTACGCCTGAGCGACCCCGCCGGCGACGCCGGCGTCGCGTTGCTCGCCAAGACCCCGCCGCGTCCACCCCTCGTCGTCGCCTAACGGCTCGCCGTACTCCCCAAGCTCAACCCAATCCTCCGGCTAGCACGGCTGAGATGCCCGCCCCTCCCGCCAGCTATAAATCAGAGTGATTTTTCGTATTGTCTTGAAGCCTTAAACAGCATTCTCGAAAATCATCGCCCCGTTCTTCAAAGCTCCGATACTGGTCAAAGCTGGCACAGGCGGGGGAGAGCAGTACCACCTTCGCTCCTTGTTGGGGGGCAATCTCTAACCCCCGTTCAACGGCGATCGCCATGGTATCGACAATTTCGTAGCTTGAATAGCCTTGACTCCGCAACCGTTGGGCAAAAACAGGAGCCGATGCGCCAATCAGCAGAACCGACGCGGCTCTAGCCTTGATTTCGGCCAGCCAACGCTGATCATCCCCTTCCTTGGCTTCTCCTCCGGCAATGAGAATAACCGGAACCGAAACCGAGGCCAGTCCTACTTCAGCGGCATCATAATTAGTCGCTTTACTGTCGTTAATAAAAGTAACGCCTTGGATCGTGCAAATTTTTTCGAGGCGATGGGGCACACCGTTGAAGGCCATCAAGGCAGTGGCGATCGCCTTTTTGTCGATATTGGCTAGGCGAGCGGCCGCCACCGCCAGCAGTAAATTTTGTTGGTTGTGAGCCCCCGGCATCTTAAATAAATTGATGGGTAAAATCAATTCACCAAAGGCCGTCACCCAGTTATCTTCGAGGTAAACGCCCTCCCTAGGGTCACAGAGTAATTTCTGCTTACCCTGCACAGTAGTCCAATGGGCATTACTCCACTGGCGATCACCAACATTGTGTAGATAGGCATCATCTGCATTGAGAACTTTCAGGTCTGAGCGTTGCAGCAACGAAGCCTTAATCGCGTAATAATTCCCTAGGGTTTTGTGACGATCAAGGTGGTCGGGGGTAAAGGTCGTCCAGAGACCGATCCTGGGGGCAAGGGTAGGAGCCGCTTCAATTTGATAACTACTGATTTCGGCAATAATCCAATCAAACTCTTGCTCCTGCAACACCAGTTCACAGGCCGCATAGCCAATGTTGCCGCAGGCCGGGGCCTTGAGTCCCGCCGCTTGAAAAATCGCCTGTAGTAGAGAGGTTGTTGTCGTCTTGCCATTGGTGCCGGTTACACCGATCCAGGGCGTCTGGGCGAGGTATCGCCAGGCAAGTTCAATTTCCCCAAGCACTTCGATGCCTTTCTCGCGGGCCTGACCTAAAATAGGTAAATCCCAGGGAACTCCAGGGCTAACAACGATTCGATCAGGGATTTCATCCTGCCCAAAATCTAAACTGTGGCCTAGTTTGAGAGTAATGCCGTCTTGTTCGAGGGGCTGACCAAGGGCCCTTAGACTGTCATTGCAGGAACGATCGCCGAGGGTAACCTCCCAGCCCTTTCGCTGTAAAACCCGCGCGGCGGCAATGCCTGACCGTCCCAATCCAATAATGTACGCCTTGGCCATCTGTTGTATTTTTTAGTATTAATCCGCACAATATCGATTATTTTACTGGCTGGAGGGGACGGGAAAATGCTGGATCCGGCAAAAGTAAACATCCCCTCGGCGGCTAAATTAACGGTATTCTGGTTAAATCACTCGGCCCCACTTCCTAATTCCCATGACCAATTCGATGCAATGGGCTAATGCACTGTCTACCCGTTCCTCCCTAGAAGCCGCCCTTGATCAGGCGATCGCTATGCTTAAATCCCAACTAAGCGCCGTACCGGATTTAGGCATTCTCTTTTTGTCCTCCGCCTTTGCCAGTGAATCTTCGCGGGTGATGCCTTTGCTCCAGGAAAAATTAGCCATCCCCACGGTCATTGGTTGTTTGGGAGGGGGCATTATCGGCACTAGCGGTAACCAAATTGAAGAAATTGAACAGGGCCCTGCCCTGAGTTTGACCGCTGCTTGTTTACCCGGAGTCAAGGTTCAGCCCTTTCGTATCAATCATCAACAATTGCCAGATTTGGACAGCCCTCCCCAGGCTTGGATTAATTTAGTCGGGGTTGATCCCAGTGATGATCCCCAATTTATTCTGTTGTCTGACCCCATGGCCAATGGCATCACCGACCTCTTAGCGGGCTTGGATTTTGCCTATCCCCAATCGCCAAAGGTCGGCGGCTTGGCCAGTGGTGGGGAAGGTCGTTTGTTGGGGCCTTTATTTTTTTCTCAGCCCAATGCACCGGGGCCCTGGGTCTATGGACAAAGTACCATCGGGGTTGCCTTGAGTGGGGCGATCGCCTTAGATAGCATTGTCGCCCAGGGATGTCGTCCCATCGGCCAACCCTTTCAGATCACCCAAGGGGAACGCAATATTATTACCGAAATCCAGGTGCCCTCTCCAACCACCGCCGAGGTGATTACGGCTCCGCCCCTGGAAGTTCTGCGGGACTTGATCCAAACCCTGAATGAGCAAGACCGAGAATTGGCTCAAAATTCCTTGTTTGTTGGAGTTGCCATGGATACCTTTAAGTTATCTCTGCAACCCGGGGATTTTTTGATTCGCAATCTCCTCGGGGTTGATCCCCGCTTAGGTGCCATTGCCATTGGCGACCGGGTTCGCCTGGGGCAACGCCTACAATTTCATCTGCGGGATGCCCAGACCTCCGCCGACGATCTACAATTTTTGTTAGACCAGTATCTCGATTCTTCTCTCAAAACGACGGCGATCGGAGCCTTGATGTTTTCCTGTCTGGGTCGAGGAACTAATCTCTATAACCAAGTTAATTTTGATTCAGAACTAGTACGCAGTAGTTTGCCAGATCTTCCTTTGGGTGGTTTTTTCTGCAATGGCGAAATCGGCCCCGTGGGAGAGCAAACCTTCCTGCATGGCTACACGTCTGTGCTGGCGATTATTCGTCCGACCAAATAAAAATAGAATTAAGATATAAGCCTTAGTCGGTGAGATTTGGAGATTATGAAATGACAGTTCAGCGTTGGACAGATGAAATGGTGGACGAGCTGGCGTTCAGCACGAATGAGCTCAAAGAAAGTACCACAGGGTTGCGAGAAAGCGTGACCGAACTTCGCAATGGTTTAACCGAAGTCAAAGAAAGCATTACGGAACTTCGCAATGGTTTAACCGAAGTAAACGACAGTATAAATGGCTTGCGGGTCACATCCCAAGCCCTTTTACAGGTAGCCGCCCAAAATCAAAGAGATATGAACTTAATCCAGCATCGCCAAGAAGAAACTGACCAGCGTTTTAATATCCTGTTAGAAGAAGTCCGCTATTTGATTCGCGGCAATAAAGATAGTTAACTCCCTACTGCCATTGTCCAGTAAATATTTATCTTTGTTTTAAATACCTGACTGACCCACCCATGACCACTGCCACAGATTCCCTCATTTCCCCTACTTTCCCTCCCGCCTCGCCTACTGTTGTAGAAACCTGGAATCTCAGTAAAATCTACCGTACTGGTTTTTGGCTCAATCAAAAAGTGCAATCCCTTAAACACTTTTCCCTGAGTGTTCATCAAGGCGAAACCTTCGGTCTGCTTGGACCTAATGGCGCCGGAAAAACCACTCTGCTCAAGATTTTGCTCGGGGTAATTCGACCCAGCCAAGGACGAGCTGTGCTTCTAGGTAAACCCATTGGCGATCGCCAGATCAAACAACGTATTGGCTACCTGCCGGAAAATGCCTATTTCTATGACTTTCTCACCGCCTGGGAATTTCTAGAATTCGTGGGGGGCCTATTTCAACTGCCCAAATCACGACTTGACCGCCGCATCCCCGAAATTTTAGATCTGGTGGGATTAGCCCAAAAAACTGCCCAGAAAAAACAAATGCGCCAATATTCCAAAGGAATGTTGCAACGGGTCGGCATGGCCCAGGCGCTGATCAATGACCCCGAAGTAGTGTTTTTGGATGAACCCATGTCAGGGTTAGACCCCCTCGGTCGTTACCAAGTCCGAGAAATTATTTTGTCCCTCAAAGCCCAGGGAAAAACCATTTTTTTCAACTCCCATATTTTGGCGGATGTAGAGCAAATCTGTGACCGCATCGCTATTTTGGCCCGGGGAGAATTACTCTGTGTCGGGTCCCTCGAAGCTATTTTAGGTCGAGCGGATATTTACCAAGTGGTTCTCAAGGGCGGCGTCCGAGATAAATTAGAGGCCTGGTTAAAGGATATTCACTTAGAAGAGGGTCTTTGGCACGGTCAACTCCATGGCAATCCCCAAGCCTTCATTGATGCCCTGCCCGACCTGGGTGCCCAAGTGATTAGTCTCAATCTCGCCCGTGCATCCCTAGAAGAATACTTTATTCGTCAATTGCGGGAGCGGGGTATCACCACTAGCCAATAGCAAAAATTCTATGCCCAACGCCCTGATGTATGAAAACGAGATGTTTGTTGTCCTGGAAGCAGACCAACCGGAACAATTTTTGTCGTCCTTAGAATTAAGCCAAAAACTAAGCCAAATTCTAGCCACCTACGACGGTAGCCTGCCAAAGGCCTTGGAAAAGATGGAAACCCTGACCGAAAAAGCAGATCATCTCCGCGACAATTATTGTGACCTCGACCTCGGGGCAGACCGCTATTTACAATGGTACACTGTGCGATTGGAAAAATAAGGGCTTGAATTCAGGCGATCGCCAACAGTAATACCGTCAGGTCTAGGACGATTTAACCCACATCAGCGCTTGCCCATATTCTACGGGTTCACCATTGGCTACCACAATCTCCATCACCTGACCGGATACTTCGGATTCAATCTCGTTCATCAACTTCATGGCTTCGATGATACAGACTGTTTGTTCTTTATTAATTGTGTCACCCGCCTCCACAAAGGGAGCATCATCGGGAGACGGCGCTCGATAAAAAGTCCCGACCATGGGAGAGGTGATAGCCGTCCATTTTTGATCGAGGGGGGATAGCGTTGGTGTTTCTAGCACCGGGGCGGGGTCTGGCGACACCGTGGCTACCGGCAGAGCTGTGACCATCGGAGTAGAGCTAACGATGATTTCACCACTGCTTGGGGCGGGTGCCTTTTTGACTGACAATTCAAACTCATCAGTTTTCAAGCTGATTTCTGTAATATCCGTCTGGGAAATTGCACCGAGCAATTCCCGTAGTTCAGCAAAATCAATGGCCACGATCTACCCACCCCCCAGTACTAAAAAAAATATCCACAACATCCCCGCCAACATTTTTCTGCTGGCTATTCTCGGCCGAGGTAAGAGCCATCGCGGGTATCCACTTTAATGCGTTCACCGATGGAAACAAACAAAGGAACCATGACCTGAGCCCCCGTCTCAACGATCGCCGGCTTGGTGCCACCGGTCGCCGTATCTCCTTTCACCCCGGGGTCTGTATCAGTTATTTCCAGAATAACAGAGGTGGGGAGTTCCACGTCCATGACTTTGCCATTCCAAAAGAGAATATTGGCTTCCATTTCTTCTTTGAGAAACCGAACCTTCTCTCCCAACTCTTTGGAGTTCAGCCGGACTTCCTCAAAGGTTTCCATATCCATGAAGACGAATTCATCGCCGTCTTTGTAGGTATGTTGCATCGTTAATTTTTCGAGATTGGCTTGGGGTAAACTTTCCCCGGCTCGAAACGTGCGTTCAATCACACTTCCGGTTTGTACATTTTTTAATTTAGTCCGCACAAAGGCAGAGCCCTTACCTGGTTTAACGTGTAGAAATTCTACAACTCGCCAGACGGAGCCATCAAGATCGATGGTGACACCACTCCGAAAATCGTTACTGGAAATCATGGACTGCGATGAAGACTTAAAAGTTCACCCCACATTTTACAGGGATGAGGGGCTTAGAAGTGGGAAAATTTTCCTATCCCCTCTTAATCTTGTATATAAACCGATTCCATCATGGAGACTATGCACAAAATTTTAGGCACTATTGCCCACAAAAGTCTGAAGCTGGGACTACTTGCCCTAGTAATCGGCTTTTGTTCTTTGAGCTTACCCAGTGGGGCCAGTGAGCTAACTCCACCCCCGTTGATTAGTGCCCTGGCCCAAGGCAATGCCATCACTGACCCCAAGGCATTACTCCGCTATGCTCTGCCCATCGACAACGATACGGTGCGTAAACTCCAAGGCTCCCTCGAAGATATTTCTAACCATATTCGCGCCAAACGTTGGCCGGCGATCGCCAAGGATGTGCGCGATGCCAAGTTTACCTTGACCCTGCGTAGCGACAAAATTCTTGAATCTGTTCCCGAAGAACATCAACCCCAAGCTGAAATCCTCCTGGCCGAAATCAAAACCGAAGTGGAACAATTACAAACCGCCGTGGACGCGAAGGACCGTGAACAAGTCACTACTCTGCGTCAATCAGCCCTGGCCAAAATTGGTGAGGTCGAACAACTGATGGTGGTGGGCTTCCCCTACAGCGTGCCGGAAGACTACGCTAACTTACCGCAACTGAAGGGACGAGCCACCGTGGAAATGACCACAACCCAAGGCCCTCTGACCATCGTGGTAGACGGTTATAGTGCGCCCGTGAATGCCGGCAATTTTATCGACCTGGTGCAACGGGGATTCTACGACGGTTTAGCCTTTAGCGGTTCCGATGATGGCTTTGTGGTTCAGTCCGGCGACCCCGTCGGCCCTGAGAGTGGATTCATTGACCCCAATAGCGAAACCTACCGGGCCATTCCCCTAGAAATTTTTGTCAAAGGTGAAACCCTGCCGATTTATGGTATGACGCTAGAGGAAGCCGGATTCTATTTACCCGAATTGGCCCTGCCCTTCAATGCCTACGGTGCTGTCGCCCTGGGTCGCCCTGATACCGAACCCAATGGCGGTTCATCCCAATTTTTCTTCTTCAAGTTTGACAGCGAATTGACACCGCCTGGCTTTAACTTGATGGATGGTCGTTACTCGGTCTTTGGCTATGTCGTTCAAGGCAAAGAAACCCTAGAAAAATTAACGAACGACGACAAAATTTTATCCGCCAAGGTCGTGGAGGGAGGCGAGTTTTTGACATCACCCCAAGCCTAGACCAGATCGAGCCTACGCCTAAGTTCCCATCGGGGAGCTTAGGGGGCCACCTCCAATTTAGACAGTTCTAGGGATTCCAGGTCTTCATTGACTAATTCTAAGCAGTAGCCCGCCCCATAGACGGTTTTGATATAGCGGGGGCGGCGGGGGTCGGGTTCTAACTTAGTGCGGAGGTGGCGAATATGAACCCGAATCGTTTCGATATCATCATCGGGTTCGTAGCCCCAGACTTCCCGCAAAATATCGCTGGGGGACACTGTTTGCCCATGGCGTTGCAAAAGACAATGAATGAGTTCAAATTCTAGATGGGTCAACTTAATAGTTTTGCCCATCCAAATAGCTTCAAAACGTTCTGGGATTAAGGTTAAGGGCCCATGGCTCAAAATTTCAGCGTGTTTGGCGGCCTGGGGAATGCGGTCAGTGCGCCGGAGCAAAGCCCGCACCCGAGCTAGCATTTCTTCGACGTCAAAGGGTTTGGTCAAATAATCATCGGCACCGGCATTAAATCCGTCGATTTTATCTTGAATTTGCCCCAAGGCCGTCAGCATCAAAATGGGAATGTCTGCCGTGCGGGGGTCTCGCCGTAGGCGTTGGCAAACAGTAAAGCCATCCACCTTGGGCAGCATCAAATCAAGCATCACCAAATCCGGTTGGATTTGGACGGCTAGGGCTTGTCCTTTGATCCCGTCCTCTGCTTGATTCACGTCATAGCCGGCCATTTCTAGGTTAATGGAGACAAGTTCCGAAATTGCTGGATCATCATCAACTACGAGTATTCGAGGCATTAGTAAGAATATATTTAAGTAATTTGTCGTAACGATTCCTAGGGGACATCAACGGGGGGTGGCAACGATCGGATCAGTTACAGACAGGAGTCCGCTGAGACCTTGCAAATTGTTGCCCTTTGTTGAGTTATGCTAACAGTTTCTTAAGATTTCGCAAACAAATTTTTCCCCTTGGTCCTAGATTGATGGCGAAAACAACCGCTCCGTCCAAGATCCATGCAAACCGTAGGGAATATGATGCTTGAGATTTAGACAGGCGATCGCCCCTTGGGGGAAATTTTGAGCATCGAGAATCACCAAGCGAGAGCGGTGCTGACTGGCATCATAGCTGAGGCTCAAGACCCACCCCTCATCTTCTTGGCTGACATTGGCTTTAGGCACAAAAATGGGTTCACCCGCAAAGCCCCTGGGTGCAAAGGAATAAATCTCTTCTTTGCCGGTGACGAGGTCTAATTTGGCGATCGCCTGGAGAGGCGTATTTTTACTGGGATGATCCGCCGCCCCGAGATAATAGTAGCGAGCCCGGCGACCGACATAATCGGGGTGCAAGACGGGAAATTCACAGCAGCGGGATAAAATCATTTCCCGTTCGACGGTTTCTGCTTGGGGATCAATGCTGAAACGCCAAAGCTGACCAGGGTCTAGATTCTCAAACTTCACCGATTGATAGTTGGTATCGGGCTGGATTTGGGGCAAGGAATCGTAACAGATGGAATCTAAATAAAGCTTGCCATTTTCTTCCCAGGCATTGGCATGGTGGAAAACGAAGCCAGCGGATACTGGCACGATTTTAACCGCATCGTAGGGAGGCTTGCGGGGAATCAAAATGAGTTGGGCTGGCTGGTCGGGCTGAAATTGCACACATTCCCCCGCGCCCCGAAAACCAAAGAGATAGGGTAGAGGGTTAAAACTCACTTTATTTTGCAAAAAAATGGCGTAATTGGGCGTAATTGCAAAATCGTGAATAAAGGCAAAGCCGGGGATGCTGTGGCTATGGCGACGGGCAAGGGAACCATCCCTGCGAAATTCCAGCAGGGTAATCGTGCTAGAAAGCCCGGTTTTAAGGGAAAAATTGACTAGGCACGGTTCTCCCCCATCTAATTCACTCTGGGGATCAACCCAAGGATGGGCCGAAAAGGCACTGCCTGCGGGAATAACCCCGTCTAGGTCATCGAGTCCCAGGGTTGCCAAGCTAGCAGGGTCGAGGCGATGGGGTTGGGCGGCCTCCCACAGGGCCAAGAGGCGATCGCCCCAGTAAATCACATTAGTATTGGCAATATTTTTTAGCCGTAGATCAAAGGCATGGCGAAACCAGCCCCCCGGCGATTGGGTACCGAATACGCCCCGATAGAGCATTTTGCCTTGAGCTTGCTCTTCCACATAGCCCTGGGTTTGCACAAAACGGTTCTGAAAATGGACCCGACCATCGGGGTGAAAACTAAAGGCGCTAACCATGCCATCCCCATCAAAGGGATGACGAATCGGCTCGCCCCCAATCTCCAGTAATCCCGGCCCATTACGGAATAGAGTCCCCACCAACTCCGCCGGAATCGTACCTTCAATATCTTCGATCCAATAGCTTTCTTCCAGCGGTTGAGAGCGATACCCTCCGAGCCAATCTTTGTAGCTGTAGCTGGGACGGGTCGAGCTAGGCGTGGTAGTCATAGGGGGGAATGTAAAGAATCATTAATATTCCCCCTATTCTACCCATTTTTCTGGCAAGCAGAACAGCAAAGCCGAGGTTTGAGGTTTAAGGACGAGTAACCGTCAGGCTATCCACATCCGGTCGTCCCCAGCGTTGGCGAAAGCCCCGAATGGATTCCCTCAAGGCTTCATCAGATTTTTGACTGATAAAAAATACCCTGAATTCCTGTTCTTGACTCAAGTACTTGGAATAGGCGGCCCCTGAGGCTAAAAAAGGACGATAGGTTTCATTGCCGGCGATGTGCACTTCAAAAAATGGCGTGGCATAGGCTCTCATATAGGAGTGCAAAAGATCCGGTGGGGGCAGGGTGACATTCGTTAAAGAACTAACCAATTCCTTGGCCCCCGGGTCTAGTTGAGAAAAGTCCACATGGGCTTGCCCTTCTGCTAGCAATAAATATTTGTTGGGACTAGACAGCCGTGGGAAAGAACGGATTTGCTCGAAAACAAAGGGGGTGGCGGGGTCGTAGGTTCCCCCAATCACCATCACCGGGACTTTCACTTCCCGTAATCCTTGGATACCGAAAATAGCCGCATTAACCGGGTTCCCCACGGCGATCGCCGTTACCCGGGGGTCACGAAATTGATAATCCTTCCGGGGTAGTCGCAGGGCTTGGCATTGTAACAATAAAGAAGTATTGGGATAACTAATTTCTGGATTACATTCTGACTTCAAAAAGTCCCAATCAAAGGTTGCTCCCGCCACCGCTAAGGCGGCATAGCCGCCAAAGGAATGACCCCCGACCCCGACTTGAGTTAAATTCAGGCGATCGCCAAATTCTGTGGCATTACGTCGTTCTAACTCATCAATTACATAGGTAATATCCTTCGGGCGATCAATAAATTCATTCAACTCAAACGCCAAACGGGAGGTGCCGTCAATCAAAGCCTGGGCTTGGATAAAATCACTGCCCGGATGTTGGGGCAACGCCACGACAAAGCCATAGGAAGCCAAATGGCTGGCAATCTGGTCAAAATCCTCCGGTCGAGAGGCTAGTCCATGGGAAAAAACAATGACAGGAGTCTTGCCGGCTCGCCAACGTTCCGGTTTATACACATCCACATAAAAACTCCGTTTACGTCCTTGATCCAGCAATTGCCAGCGTTGCTTCGGGGCAGTGCCGTAGGGGCCAGCCTGGCGAGGGTCGGGGAGTCGAGCAAAATTAACCGCGTCTCCCTGCTTGGCTTCTTGGGCCGAGAGCGTTTCCATGACTTGAATGCCGTACTCCGATGCGCGGACTACCATTTCCACAAGTCGGCCTTGCTGAAGTAGAACTTCCCCCGGTAGATGGGCATCGGTGGGTAGTTTCTTTAAAAAGTTAATAATGGTGAGTCCTTTCGGGTCCATGGCCGCCGTCACCACCGCCCCCCGGAGGGCATACTTGCCATTAATCCGCCAGGGAATACCCATAAGTCGTCCGGCTCGAAATAAAATATCTTCGCCAATATCCGTATTCAAAAAGCGTGAAACCAGCAGGGGATCTAGATCTGCTTTGGTGTTTAAAATTCGGCGTAGCTCTGTTAATTGCTCAGGGGTTACCCTCGCTAAATTAAAGTATTGAGCTAAATTTGCATCAACAGTGCCATCATTGGCAAATTGTTCTAGGGAACTCACATTGAGGGTAAGTTGTATCGGCCCGTAGGTCAAAAAGATGTTATCCGCCGCTTTGAGGGGAAGCTGGAGACACAGCGCCGACAAAAAACCTCCCACGAGAGGTAGTACTTGACGGACTAATTGCTGGCTAAAGAGTTTCATAGTTGTTGTGAATAGCAAAACAATAACGTAACCGGACAAAATGTGAAAATTTTGACTAAAACTATAGCTTAAGCTAGATTGAGCCAGGCGTGAAAAGTTGCTCCTAGCTTCCCCTGCTCTAGCCTAAAGTCTAAGAGCGAAATCCTAGCAATTCTGCCCAATTTAGAGTAAAAAATAGCGTAACCTGGCATTTCAAATTCAGGGGGATTCTACGATCAATGCTATGATACTGAGATAAAAATTTCAAAATAATCTTGCCTAATACTCCGTCGTCTGGGTTGAGATAGTTTTGTTAACTAAGGCGATCAGATCTTTGATCTCTTTACAAAGATGAATAGTCTAATCACCATGGCTAAACCCCTTATTTATAAGCCGATCGGCTTGATTTTACAAGAAGCGGATCTGGTCACTCCCGCCCAGTTGGAAGTCGCCCTCCATGAACAGGCCTATTTTGAGTTGCCCCTAGGGGAAATTTTAGCCAACCATGGTTGGATCAACCAAAAAACCGCCGACTTTTTTGTTGAATATTGGCCGAGCATTTTCAAAGGGTCGATTCAGTATCCCCTGGGTCATTATCTGCAATTGGCATCGTTACTCAATGAACAGCAAATTCACTCGATTTTGCTCGAACAGCAAAAATTAGGGACTCGCTTTGGGGCAACGGCGGTGCTAAAAGGCTGGTTAAGGCAAACCACCATAGATTACTTTCTCAAAAATTTAGCCCCTGTGGCTAGCCACGAATCCGCGTTTCAGACAAAAAAAGAACGCCCGACCGAAACGGGGACATCTCGCAAAACCCACTCGACCCGTATTCAAACCCCTAAAATTCAGATTCAGTCTCCCACCTTACCGCCCCTCTATCTTGGTGCCAATTGCTTTTCTCCACCGCAAGCCACAGACAAAAAGACTGAGCATCAGGATGGTCAGCCTAACTGCGATAGCACAGAATTTGACCTTGCCTCAGTGGTTCACGACGACGATGAAATTGCTTGGGTGGGCTAGGAAAAACGATCTAAGGTTCTATATTGAATCGCTTCTGCCACATGGGATGCTTTGATGGCATCGGCTTGAGCCAAGTCGGCGATCGTGCTGACGAGCATCCCCAACGTCCCGACATTGGCACAGAACCCCATTTCAAGAAGAAGAAACCCCCAACGGAATACCGCTATGATTATTCACTGGCTCCTGAGTTGAGTTGGAATGAGAACCTCGCACGGGAACAGGCAGAGGCGTCAATTGCCAAGATTTTAGAGTCTGAGAGTTTAGAAGAATTAAGGCCACTGCATCTCAGTTAAAGGCATTGGAGCAACCCTTTCTAAACTGGTCTGGTAAGGCAGAACGAGAATTTTTTGATGTGCCGACTTTACCCTTATTTGTTCATGAACGGTTATTTACCAGAGCAATTATTGAAACTTTAAAATCTCACAAAGTTGGAGGCGATTAATTAAATTTATTTGAGTTATTTAGTGATCCGAAGTGGTCTATTAGTAACCAAATTTTAAAGGCTTATGAGTATCACGATAAATTGAACACTGATCGTCGCCATATTAAATAACGTGAGTTTGGGTTAAGGACTGTTTGCACACCTATTGAACGAAACAATAAGGGTTTGAGTACTCTGAACTCCCAAAATTGACTACGGTAGAATGAGGCTTTCAGCTTATCCCGAACTGAGGTTAAATAATCTAGAGGCTGATTGGTATATTTCAATGAGACTAAAAGTCGATTTCAAAAACGCCTATTCAGTAAGGGTTTCAGCCTTAACGTAATTTCTGTATGCTTACTACTTATATCCGAGGTTTCTCAGATACCGAAAAACGTACTAAACTTATAATCTGTTGAGGCTTTTTATGTTGAGAGCGTAAACTCCTTAACGTTCTTTAAAGCTCCGTTGCTACTCAAACCCCGACAATAAGAAAACGCTATGAAGAAAATCTTACAAATCTTGCTGACACTGAGTTTAGCTTTACTGCTGACGCTGACTCCTTGTCTTCTACAGGGAGTATACAGTGAAACTCCATCGCAACCAGTTCAAGAATCAACGACCACAGAAAATAAAATTGACGGATCACCAGTCGTTATTGATGACGAGACTGTCTGGCTGGTTAGGGGCGGAATTGCTGGATTTTCCGCTGAAGATAGAGCAAATGCAATTACTAACAGACTCGAAAGAATTGCTCAAGATAATTCAATTAACCTAAAAAATTTAACTATTAAAATTGATCCAGGCACTAACTTAACCTATCTTAGCCTGGATAATGAGGTGATTCTGACAGTTACGCCTCAAGATGCTAAAGCCTCTCGGACTTCTGAAGAAAAAGTGGCTAAACAAGCAAAGGAAAAAATCATGACTGTCCTTCAGCAATATCGAGAATTGCGGAAACCTGCTCAATTGCTACGGGGGGTGTTTTATAGTGTTTTAGCCACCTTTGCTTTATTGATTATTTTATCTGTTTTAATTAAAGTAAATCGAGCCATTTTTCCCCCTACCAAGAAATGGATTCAATCTCGAATATCAGGGGTAAGAATCAAACAAATTGAACTTATATCTTCTTCAAATATAGTCGCTATTATCATTCATATATTTGAATTAATTAGACTGCTTATTTTTTTGATAATTAGCTATATTTATATTCACTTTGTTCTCAGCTCATTTCCTTGGACAATGAGTTTTAGTCAAGGGATTTTAAACTACATTTTACAAACCCTGAACTTAGGTTTAAACGAGATGGCTAAGTATCTCCCTAATGTTCTAACAATTGCCATCATTATCGGTAGCACTGGGTATATTATCCAGTTAATCAAACCATTTTTTAAGTCTCTGGAAACAGGCTCTCTTGTTATCGATGGATTTTATCCCGATTGGGCTAAACCCACTTACAGTCTTCTCTCAACTTTAATCATTGCCCTAGCTGCTGTCGTCGCTTTCCCCTATATACCTGGGTTTGATTCTCCCGCATTTCGAGGTATTTCTGTTTTTATTGGGGTCTTATTCTCTCTTGGATCTACCTCGGCTATATCCAATGTCATTGGTGGAATTATTCTTATCTATACCCGCGCCTTTCAAATTGGTGATCGCGTTCAAATTGGCGATATTGTTGGTATTATTATCGAAAAAAATTTCCTAGTGACTCGTCTCAAAACTATTGCCAATCAGGTCATTACTATTCCCAACTCATCCTTATTAAACAGTAACGTGATTAACTTTAGTGTTTCCTCGCGGGAGTTAAATGAACCTTTAATTATCCAGACGACAATCACTCTTGGCTACGATTTGCCGTGGCGAAAAGTTCACGCTATCCTGATCGAAGCAGCTTTATCCACTGAATATATCCTAAAGGAGCGTACTCCGTTTGTCATTCAAACCAGCCTTGATGATTTCTATGTCAGTTATCAATTAAATGCTCATATAAATGAGCCAAGTTTAATTGTCAAAATCTTGTCAGAACTCCACCAAAATATTCAAGATAAGTGCAATGAAGTGGGGATTGAAATTATGTCTCCCCATTATTCATCTATCCGCGACGGCAATCAAACAACGATTCCAGAAAATTATTTACCAGAAGATTATACTTCTCCTGGATTTCGGATTTCTTCCAAGAAAATATGAGTTTTCGAGTTCGTCAATCCAATAAAATTTGCAGTTTTAGTCAGATAGGTTCGCACCGAAGCTGAATTGTTATCATACAGAAGTGTTGAATGGCACATTTATTTGCACTAATTTTAGATAAATTTATCCTATGACGGTTTGTTTTCAACCGGTTTCAACAAGTTCCTTAAACCAGTGTACATAACAGGGTAAACGCATTTTGTCAATAAGTCGCGGCTATTCTCAATAATATTGAGGGTCAAGTCAATAAGAGGCGATTTTCGGTATCAACTCGATCCCAAAAACTCTTAAAAAGTAAGATTTTTGAGGGTTATGCGTTTGCCCTGGTAGACTAGGCAAATCGGTCTAGCGTTCTATACTGAATCGCTTCTGCGACATGGGATACCTTGAGAATGCGATAATGGCCCTGGCTGAAAGGTAACAGGAAACTTGCAGTCTTGACGATCACATTTTTAGAGCAATTTTAGAAAGTCCTCGATATGTAGTTCGCAATCTCGTAGAATTTGGGAAAATAATCCTTTACCGATTGTTTCTTTGCCATGAACAGGAACTAAAGTTCTTCGCCCATCGGGATGGATTAAAAAGTGATGGCTACCCTTGATTCTGGCAACTTCAAATCCAGCTTTAATGAGGGCTTTGATCATCTTTTTCCCGGTAATGGCTGGAATTTTGCTCATCGACTAATAGCAACTCTTTGAACGCCAACAAATTCTAGGGGCTGTAGTTGCTCTTCTTCGACTTCTAGGCAGAGTTCAATCGCTTCTTGAATTCTCTCCATGAGTTGATCAAGGGTTTTGGCTTGGGTATGGCAACCCCTGAGGGATGGGACGGAAGCAACGAGATAGCCGTCTTCGTCTCTTTCAATAATGACATTAAAGTATTGAGTCATAGGTTTCTTATTTATTCGTAATTTTAATTAACTGGCATGGGTGGTGAAATTGTTTGGGTAGATTAGGCAAATCTGTCTAGGGTTCTATACTGAATCGCTTCTGCGACATGGGATGCTTGGATGGCATTGGATTGAGCCAAATCGGCGATGGTACGAGATACCTTGAGAATGCGGTAAAGGCCCTGGCTGAAAGTTAACAGGAAACTTGCAGCCTTGACGATCACATTTTTAGAGCAATTTTAGAAAGTCCTCGATGTTTAGTTCGCAATCTCGTAGAATTTGGGAGAATAATCCTTTACCGATTGTTTCTTTGCCATGAACAGGAACTAAAGTTCTTCGCCCATCGGGATGAATTAAAAAGTGATGGCTACCCTTGATTCTGGCAACTTCAAATCCTGCTTTAATCTCTTGGGGTCGAATTCCCCGCCGCTTGCGGCGCTAAAATAAATAAATGAGTGAGTATGTTCATAAAAGCCATAACGTAACAGTTTTGCTATACCATCTAGTTTTTCCAGCGAAGTACAGAAGAGCCGTATTTG
>JBGSZT010000017.1:0-9545 GCA_041750255.1 Synechocystis sp. | reverse complement strand
TGACTTACAGGGACTTAACAAGGCCGAAACCGCCGCCAAGTTTGGCAAAGAACAGGTTCAACTCTGGCGACGCTCCTACGATGTGGCTCCACCAGGGGGAGAAAGTCTGGAGGATACGGTTAAACGAACTGTGCCTTTTTTTCGTGATCGCATTCTCAAGCATCTAATCGCAGGCGATAATGTACTGATTGCGGCCCACGGCAATTCTCTGCGTTCCATTATTAAGGAACTGGAAAATTTATCCAAGGAGGAAATTGTCAAAGTGGAATTAGGAACAGGAGTTCCTATCGTGTATGACATTGATCCCCAAGGTCACGTCACAAAAAAAATTATCCTCAACTAAAAACGCCTACGGGAAAGGGGTTTAAGTCTTTTATCATAACGGTTTCCGAATCAGTCTCAATGCGTAATAGCAGCGAACCTTTGGTTTTTCTTCTATGGAACTCGAAATCATTGATCTGCTCAAATCCCATCCTGAACTGGTGTTATTTCTTATTTTTGCCCTGTCCTAACTGGTGAGCCGAATTAAGTTGGATCACCCTGTACATTCAATAATCAGATAAGCCCTTGACGAGGATTGAACTCGTGACCTCACCCTTACCAAGGGTGTGCTCTACCACTGAGCTACAAGGGCATTGTGGTGGGCCGAGCTGGATTTGAACCAGCGTAGGCATAGCCAGCGGATTTACAGTCCGCCCCCATTAACCACTCGGGCATCGACCCATTTGTTTCACAATTACTGATTGTAACACGTCTATTTTTAAAGTCAATATTTTTTTAACTGACTTGATATGGCAAAATATAAACACAAAAATCCCACGGCCGCAACCGTGGGACTCAGGTTAAGTCGCTAACGATACGGCTTAGTAGTCGTAGTCACCACCACCGGGAGCGGCGGGAGCTTTATCTTTTTCGGGTTTGTCTACCACGATACATTCGGTGGTTAAGACCATGCCGGCAATGGAAGCGGCGTTTTGCAAGGCAGAACGGGTTACTTTGGCAGGGTCAACAATACCAGCGGCGATCATGTCTACAAACTCATTGTTGGAGGCATTGAAACCAGTGTTGAAGTCTTTTTCTTTGACCCGCTCAGCAATAACGGCTCCATTTTGCCCCGCATTTTCGGCGATCCGTTTTAGGGGAGCGGGAAGGGCACGAGCCACGATCATGGCACCGGTTAGCTCCTCGTTGGTCAAGTTTTGGCTTGCCCAGGTTTCGAGTTGGGGCGCGAGGTGAGCCAAGGTAGTACCACCACCAGGGACGATACCTTCTTCAACGGCCGCTTTGGTTGCGTTGATGGCATCTTCCAGGCGAAGTTTACGGTCTTTCATTTCGGTTTCAGTGGCCGCACCGACTTTGATCACGGCAACCCCACCGGCTAATTTAGCCAAGCGTTCTTGCAGTTTTTCTTTGTCGTAGGAAGACTCGGTTTCGTCGATTTGACGACGGATTTGCTCACAACGGGCTTTGACACCCGCTTCATTGCCTTCCGCGACAATGGTGGTGCTGTCTTTGGTGATGGTGATGCGACGGGCAGACCCCAGCATCTCGATCTTGGTGCTTTCGAGCTTGAGACCAGCATCTTCACTGATCATTTGACCACCAGTGAGGACGGCGATATCTTCTAGCATTTGTTTACGGCGATCGCCAAAACCAGGGGCTTTGACCGCGGCAACGTTGAGGACTCCGCGCAAACGGTTTACCACAAGGGTTGCTAGGGCTTCTTTTTCGATGTCTTCCGCGATGATCAAGAGGGGTTTGCCTTGACGAGCGACTTGCTCGAGGACAGGAACCAAGTCTTGGACCAAGTTGATTTTTTTGTCGGTGATCAAGATAGCCGGGTCTTCTAAGACGGCTTCCATACGCTCAGCATCGGTGACAAAGTAGGGAGAGATATAGCCTTTGTCGAAACGCATCCCTTCGGTGATTTCCAGCTCGGTGGTCATGGATTTGCCTTCTTCGAGGGAAATCACCCCCTCTTTGCCGACTTTGTCCATGGCAGAGGCGATCATTTGACCAACTTCTTCGTCGTTACCGGCAGAGATAGACCCGACTTGGGCGATCGCCTTAGAATCTTCTACGGGTTTGGCATGTTCTTTGATCCGCTCGACCAAAAATTCCGTTGCCCGGTCGATACCACGCTTGAGGGCGATGGGGTTAGCACCGGCGGCCACGTTGCGGAGGCCTTCCTTAACAATGGCGTGGGCCAAAACCGTCGCGGTGGTGGTGCCATCTCCGGCTACATCATTAGTTTTAGAAGCCGCTTGACGAATCAGGGAAACGCCGGTGTTCTCGATGTGGTCTTCGAGTTCGATTTCTTTGGCGATGGTGATGCCGTCATTGATAATTTGGGGAGCGCCAAATTTTTTCTCTAGGACGACGTTGCGACCCTTGGGACCCAGGGTAACCGCAACCGCTTCCGCCAGGATATCAATACCCCGTTCTAGGGCGCGACGAGCTTCGTCGTTGTAAATAATCGATTTAGCCATAGGGATGAAACCTCTTTGGGTGAAAAGTGATGAAATTTAGCAAAAAAATCTGGATAAGCTTAAAAAACTAAGCAACCATGGCAAGAATATCTTTTTCGGTTAACAGGACATAGTCATCGCCACCAAGCTTGATGTCGGTACCTGCATACTTGGAATAGAGGACTTTATCGCCGGCTTTGACTTCAACAGCAGAAATACTGCCATCATCATTGCGTTTGCCGGGACCCGTGGCGACAACTTCGCCGATTTGGGGTTTTTCTTTAGCGGTATCGGGCAATAAAATACCACCAGCGGTTTTTTCTTCTGAAGGGCTAACTTTGACCAAGACACGGTCGGCCAAAGGTTTAACGGTAGTAACATTAATAGAAATAGCTGCCATGAATCATCCTCCAAAGATGAAGCTAAAATAATCAAAGATCTTGAGAAGGAAGTTGGTTTTAGCACTCATCCCTCCCGAGTGCTAATTTAGCTAATTGGTGTCCCTTCGCGCAACACCGGCTTAAGTGTGGTTTCCCGAACTCTGCCATCCATCGAGACTCTAGACTTGCCAATGGCGGGGCCGAGTTTTGTAGTAACGATAGTGCAAATAGTCTTGCAAAATTTGTTGGTGATCAAAACATAATTGTTGCGGCAACTCCCACAGGTCAAAGATTCCGACGGTTTTGGCATCATCGGCAGCCTTGGGTGTGCCAGTGCCGGTAGCAATAAAAACAACACTCAACGTATGCTGGCGGGGATCACGGCTAGGATGGGAATAAACATAGAATTGCTCCACTAGCTCCACCTTCAAGGAAATTTCTTCTTGGGCTTCTCGAATGGCGGCGGCTTCCACTGTTTCGCCGTAGTCCACAAAGCCACCGGGCAAGGCCCAGCCGTGGGGCGGATTTTTGCGTTCAATCAGCAAAATAGGACGATGGGGCTGATCAATGAGCTCAATGATCAGGTCAACCGTGGGCACTGGATTGCGAAATGTCATAATTTTTTGTCTCTTATTTTTTTCTCGCCCCTGCGGGCTTTTTAGGGAGCCGATGACGGCCGGCGACCGAGGAACCACCAGAGTTCTAAGGCAATGAGGGCGAGTCCCCCGGCTGTGACAGCTAACTTTAACCCCAGGGGTTGTTCGAGTCGCTGAAATTGCGTCTGGTGTTGCTCCGATGAGCTCTGTTTGGGACTGGCGATCGCCGTTGCTGAGCCGAAAGTCAGAACGATTAATAGGCTGGTTAGGCCAAGTTTTTGCCCAAGCTGGGTTTTGTGTTTAATGGGCATGGTCAACGATGGGGATGAACTTTAAAGTTTCGCAGGCGTAGGGCATTGGTGACGACGGAAACAGAACTTAGGGCCATGGCGCCCCCGGCAATAATCGGGTTCAGTAACCAACCAAAAAAGGGAAATAGAATACCAGCGGCAACGGGAATACCGACGATGTTGTAAATAAAGGCAAAAAAGAGGTTTTGTTGAATGTTGCGGATGGTGGCGCGGCTGAGCTGAATGGCGGTGACAATGCCGTGGAGATCCCCGGAAATAAGGGTAATGTCACTGGCGGCGATCGCCACATCTGTCCCGGTACCGATCGCCATGCCCACATCGGCCTGGGCTAGGGCTGGCGCATCGTTAATGCCATCCCCCACCATGGCCACCCCTTGTCCCTGGGCTTGGAGTTGTTTGACCATAGCGACCTTTTGATCGGGCCGGACTTCTGCCAAAATCCGGGTAATCCCCACCTCCTGGGCGATAGCCTCGGCGGTGCGACGGTTATCCCCCGTTAACATCACCACATCGAGGCCCAGGCTTTTTAGGCGTTCAATGGCGTCTCGGGAAGAGGGCTTGATGCCATCGGCAATGCCCATCAGGGCCACCACTTTTCCATCTACGGCGATCCAAATCACCGTTTTTCCCTGACCTTCCCAATCGCCTTGGTAACCTTGCAGGGGTTCGGTATTGATCGCCAGGGTTGTTAACCAGCGTTGGCTTCCCACCTGTAGCCAGTGCCCAGAGACTCGACCTTGAACTCCACTACCGGCGATCGCCTCAAAGTCTTCCACGTCAGCAAGGGCTACCTGTTGGGACTCACCATAGCGGACGACGGCGCTGGCTAAGGGATGTTCAGAAAGGCGTTCCACGGAGGCGACGAGGGCAATGATCCTGATTTCGTTACCGTTGACCGTGCCATCACGGGTGACAAAATTGGTTACTGTAGGCCGACCCTGGGTGATGGTTCCGGTTTTATCGAGGACGATGGTTTGCAGGCGATGGGCCTGCTCTAAACTGGCTCCGCCTTTGATCAAAATGCCATTTTCCGCGCCCTTACCCGTTCCCACCATCACCGACGTCGGCGTAGCTAGCCCCAGGGCACAGGGACAGGCAATAATCAATACGCCCACGGTTGTAATCAGGGCCATAGTCAGATTGCCCATCAGGTTAAACCAGGTCACAAAGGTCAAAATGGCGATCGCCATCACCACCGGCACGAACCAACCCGTGATTTGATCCGCCAATCGTTGGATGGGAGCTTTTGAACCCTGGGCTTCTTGCACCATTTGTACAATCTGTGCCAACACTGTATCTTGCCCCACCCGTGTTGCCTTGAACTGAAAACTACCCCTTTGGTTGAGGGTAGCGCCAATCACCTCATCCCCCGGCCCCTTCTGCACCGGAACACTTTCCCCCGTCACCATTGATTCATCCACGGTGGAGTTTCCCTCTAGCACGTCACCATCCACCGGAATTTTTTCCCCAGGACGCACCAAAACCCGATCATCTAGTTGAACTGCGGCGATGGGCACATCGACTTCACTGCCATGGCGAAGAACTCGGGCAGTTCTTGGTTGTAGACCAATGAGTTTACGGATCGCGGTGGAAGTTTCACCCCGTGCTCGATTTTCTAGCCAGCGCCCCAACAAAATCAGCGTAATAATCACCGCCGCCGCTTCATAATAAACCTCCGGCATCAGCCCCTGGTCAGTAAAAAAGCCAGGGAAGAGGGTGGCAAACACTGAATAGCCATAGGCGGCGCTGGTTCCCAACACTACTAGAGTATTCATACTGGCATTACGACCTTTAAAGGCCCGCCAGGCATGGATATAAAAGGTATAGCCGCACCAAAACTGTACCGGCGTGGTCAAAATCAATTGTAGCCAGGGGTTTTTCAACGGTGCAGGAATCCAGGGCAGGTCAACCCCAATCATGTGGTGCAATGACCCAACCATTAGCAAAATACTGACGACGGCTCCTACCTT
The DNA here is from genome assembly GCA_041750255.1 of Synechocystis sp. Classification (GTDB taxonomy): domain Bacteria; phylum Cyanobacteriota; class Cyanobacteriia; order Cyanobacteriales; family Microcystaceae; genus Synechocystis. Next base: position 3,820 of record JBGSZT010000017.1, on the reverse strand, counting down.
GATTTTGAGTGCCAGGGCCCGGGACTCAGCCCGCTGGGTAATGGTTTCTTTTTCTGTTTGAACCGCCGCGTCCAACCAGTCTTCTTCCAGGGTTACTGCACCGTATCCCACCTGTTTAACGGCGGCTTCAATTGCTTGCAGTGTAGTGGATTCGGGATCAAAGGAAACGGTTGCCTGATCAATCGCAAAATTAACCGCCGCTGTTTCTACCCCTGGCGTTGATTGCAGCACTCTTTCAATGGTGTTGGCACAGGCGGCACAGCTCATGCCCTGGAGTTTCAGAATCTTTGTTTTCATTGGAGCACGGATTCACTTTTGACGGAAAAATCACCGATACCTTTAGTCTAAACCCTTAAATTTAGTTAGAAGGTCAACGAGGCGATCGCCAACGGCTGAAACCTGGCTCACATAACAATCCTTTCCAAGTCAGGCAAGGTAATTTTCAATAATATTTCAGGTTTGTTCTAAATCAACTCCTCCTAAATATTGATGAATCAAAATATTTCTAAAGCCAGATAAAGCTCGCCAATCGATCTCAGTAATCATTGCTTTAAAATCATCTGAAAGCCGTTGAGTAGATTCCGCCATGGTTTGTAAACGCCGCAAAACGGCATCTTGAATTAAATCATCCTCTAGGAAACATTCACGACCTCTTTTAGTATATTGCCTGATTTTAATAATACATTCCAAAATATGCTCAAGATAAACCCTATTTTTATCCGTACTCACAGATATTTTGCCTCCATTAAAACCCGATCCTTAATCAAATGGCTTAACCCCTTCTCGGTGACAACATCAACTTTACAGCCTAATAAATCCTGTAAATCCATTAATAATCCTCCAGGAAACCAAGGAGAAATTTGATTTACATCATAATCAATTAAAAAATCAATATCACTTTTTTCAGTCTCTTAACCTCTTGCCACTGAGCCAAAAATTCTAACATTAAAAGCCCCGTGTTTAGTAGCGATACTAAGAATATCTTGACGTTTTTCCTGTAGTAATTGACTCAATTTCATTCAAGCAACCCCTTAAATTTGAGTTATTAAGAAGAAATAACTTTACCTTCAACTAAAGACAGATCATCTTCAATAGCGATCTCTCTGACAAAGATCGGAAAGCCCTCGCCGCTGATAATCTCATTTTAAGTCTTGAGCCGCTGCCGAAACGCTTCAACATTGACTCGAAGAGATGACACTAACCAATGGTCATGATGGGGATAAATAGGAAGGCGAGGCAATAATTGCCAATTTGCTGAATTGAGTAGAGTCCGCAACCTTTCCAGGGACAGGTGGGCGTAACTGGGATTCACTTCGTCAATGGGGCTAATTCCTCCTAAGTCTCGTGCTCCTGCGTCTAGGCAATCTAATAGTAATTGAGCGTCAGGAATTAAGTTCGGGGGAATTTGAATCGTGATCTCGGGCGGTAAAATTTCCCTCGCGCGAGCAATTAATGTCGGTAGGGTTTTGAGGGGAAAGGGTGACGATCGCCAGTTTTGTCGATTTCCTGGGCTGTGGGGCTGAAGAATTACTTCTTGAATGTGACCATAGCGGGTATGAACATCGGCGATCGCCTGGAGCGTATCCCAGCAATCGAATTCATCTTCACCAATGCCCAAGAGTAGCCCGGTGGTAAAGGGAATTTGAAGTTCTCCTGCCCACTGCAATTGTTGTAAGCGCAGGGCGGGGTCTTTGCTGGGAGCATGGAGATGGACTCCCTCCAACAAACTCGGCGTTATTTGCTCTAGCATCAGCCCCAGGGAAACATTTACAGATTTGAGTCGGGTCATTTCCTCGCGGCTGAGGGGGCCGGCGTTGGTATGGGGAAAAAAACCCTGGCTGAGGGCTAAGGTGCAGAGGTCAAAAATATGCTGAAACCAGACGGGACGTTGGGGCGATCGGGGATGCACCTCGCCACTGAGGATCAAAATTTCAGTCACAGCGGTTGTTTGCAGAGATTCTAAAATATCGGCGGCGGCGCTGAGGCTAAGCCAACGGTCTTGCCCCGGATCAACCCGAAAATTGCAGTAACCACAATGATTAAAGCATTCATAGGTGGGAACCAGGGTATAGGCCGGGCTATAGGTAATGACGGGCATGGGCGGCGGGGTTGATAAATTAACAGATCAGGCTGACAATCAATGGAGCGACTCCTTTATTATTTATACATTGCCAACATCAGTTCATGACCCAATCTAAATTTCAGTTTAATCAACAACTGTGGTTCCGTTTTGTAGAAACGGCTCAGCCTTATTTTTTTCCGGTGGGGTCTGGACAAACCCGCCTCTTTTTGGGCTTGATTGTTGTGCTATTGATGAGCGTGGTTGGGGTCACGTTTTTACTGGCGATCGCCATGACGTTACTGGGAAAAATGCTATTTCCCGCCTTCTTTAGCAATGGAGCCGAGGGACTCGTCACCCAAGTTGAGTTTTTGATTAATTCTCCGATTCCTTGGGCAGTAGCAGGCGGCTTAGTGGTTTGTGCTGGAATTTTTCTTTCCCAGGAAGCAAACTTAAAGCAACGCTGGCGACAATGGTTTTTACTTGGATTATTATTATTTTTACTATTTATTGTTAATGCTCTAAATGTCATTCTTAGTTTTGTGTTTCGCTTTATTGATACGGCATTAAATCAAAAAGACAGCCCTGTTTTTTGGCAATTTCTCTGGACTTATGGCTTAGTTATTGTCCTGGCAATTCCCATCATTGTGGCCTACCGTTACACCCGCCAAAAATTGGGTCTGCTCTGGCGAGAATGGTTGACTCAGCATTTTCTCAATCGCTATTTTAGCCAACGGGCCTACTATCGTCTTGATTCCAATGCTGTTAATGCAGAACTCGATAACCCAGATCAACGGATTAGCCAAGACATCAAGGCATTTACGACGGTTACCCTCGATTTTCTCTTGGATATTTTAGATTCTGTCCTGACCCTGATTTCTTTCACGGCGATTTTATTTAATCTATCTAAGGCTCTAACCTGGGGTCTCCTCGGTTACGCCACCTTTGGCACGGCGATCGCCATTGTGATTGGTACTCGCTTAATCCGCATCAATTATCAACAATTAAAATTAGAAGCTAACTTTCGTTATAGCCTCGTGCGGGTACGGGATAATGCCGAATCCATTGCCTTTTATCAAGGAGAAAATCTAGAGCGAGAGCAAGTGCTAGATCGATTATTACAAGCGATCAAAAACTTTGATTTATTGATTATTTGGCAAGCCCTGATTAGCCTATTTCAACTGGGCTACAATTATTTTACAAGCCTGATTCCCTACATTATTGTTGCGCCCCTATACCTGACGGGAACCCTCGATTTTGGCGCAATTTCCCAAGCGACCGTCGCTTTTAGTCAAGTCTTATCGGCGCTCTCCTTAGTTACTAATCAAATCCAAGGCATTACCGAATTTGCCGCGAGTATCAATCGTTTGGGGGAATTTTATGAATCCCTGGGTGAACCCGTTTCTAGTCAAGGGGAAGAACCGGCTCCGACGATTTTGACTCAGATTAGCCCTTCGCTTCAACTCCAGCAGTTAACCCTCCAGCCGCCCCATTCCCCCCGCATTTTGATCCAAGACCTTTCCTTGACCGTAGACCCCAGCCAACATTTGTTGATCATGGGTGCTAGCGGCACCGGCAAAAGTTCCCTACTAAGGGCGATCGCCGGATTATGGACCAGCGGAAAGGGAACGATTTTTCGTCCGGCCCTGAATGAAATGCTATTTTTACCCCAACGACCCTATATGTTGCGGGGAAATTTGCGCGAACAATTGCTGTATCCCAACCCCAAACAGGTGGTGGACGACCAGTTTTTGCTTTGGG
>JBGSZT010000016.1:0-6486 GCA_041750255.1 Synechocystis sp. | reverse complement strand
TCATACATGCTCTGGCGGAATTGGCTCAACTGCTCGAAAATCATAGGGTCAATGTGCATTACTTTTTCATTGACTTTACGGCAGTTAGTGCCTTGCACGGACTGCCGTTTTCTACCCGGTTAGTCCAAACTCCAGTTTGAGGCAAGCTTACCACATTTTTTTGAACATTATTTGTGTTTCAGATGCAGGATGCCTGCTGGCTATAGTTAATCTATGCTAACCAGGGTAAGCATAGTATAGTATGTTGTCAAAAACACGATTGGGGAATTAACTCAGTACGCCATCGAGTAGTGCTTTGGCACCATCTGCAATCAACTGGATTGAAATGGCTAGGATAAAAAAGCCAAGCACTCGTGTAAAAGCATTAATACCTTGTCTGCCCAGGGTTTTGACTAACGGTTCACCCAACATCAGAGAGAAATAGACAATCAAGCCAATTCCAGCAATTCCTAGCAAGCTCCCAACATAATTTACAGGTTGTGGATCCTTAGCGATCAATCCCATCACCATCCCGATGGCACCTGGTCCACTGATCATTGGAATGGCCATCGGGATCAGGGCAATATCAGTTCCACTTTCCTCTGCTTCAGGAAAAGATGATGATGGCGACTGGGTTGATATCATCTGCCATGCCGTATTTGCAATGAGCAATCCACCGGCCACTTGGAGAGCCCCCAACGACAGCCCAAAGAAGTTAAGAATTAGCTGTCCTCCAACCAGGAAGAGAGTCAAAATGGTAACGACATTGATAGCGACTTGTCTGGCCTGACGTCCGCGATGCCAAGGGGAATTTCTTGCCGTCAGCCGATAGAAAGTGGGGACAACGCCGATGGGATTGGTAATGGGAAACAATCCCAAAAAAGTTAACATGGCATAGGAAAAAATCTGCTCCATCTTAATTCTCTTTTTAGTAGACCCAAGACTCCTGGATCAAGACAGCTGCTTTATCTCAAACGGGCTAAGCATTGGCGATGTAGCCCTGAAGATTTTCTGGCTCGTAGCGACGCAATACCTGAGTTGCCTCCTCAATAAATCCGTCAGGGCCTTGAGCAATTAGAATATATTTCCCAGCGGTTAACCGATTCCGATAAGCAAGGGCATCTCCACTACTCGTCCAGCCCGATAAAGTGCCGGTCACGTAGGCTCCGAAAAGGGCGGCGGCAGTTCCAAAAAGACCACCCAAAATATGGTTACCAATGGCTCCAAGCCAGCTGATAATCTCTATGCCCGTCAATAAGTTGAACAGATAACCGGCCCCAAACCCGAAGATTATAGACCAGTTCGCCAACTGGTTTACTTGCTTTCTCGCTTCATGATCGGGATTAATCAGACCGAATTCGTCCGCATTCTTGTACCCACGACCCAAAATGTCTAGTTGATCAATGGGCAAGCTAGATTGCTGAAGTGTGAGGTACGCGGCTTCTGCTTTAACGCGGTTATCTAATACGGCGATTAAGTAATTGGTTACTGCTTGTTTCATGACTAACCTTTGGAACCTGCTGTTGTAGCTGAATGTGACTGAAGATATGCCTGTGAGCCCCTGGGCAGAGGCCCACAGATGCAGAAACGCTAGTTGTTCATAACCTTTTGAGGCAGTGATTAAGGAGACACACGCCCACCATTCTCGATTTCTCGGTCAGCTTCAGTCTTCGCCTTGGCGATCGCAAAAATGACGAGCCCAAAAATCGGTTTAGCTAGTACATCAGCAAGGGTGTAACCTACTTGAACCCCCACTGTGGCCGCTGCTCCTGTGATGCCAAAGACGGGAAGTAGGTATGCAATTGGGTACACTCCCCAAGACAACAGCAATAGCAACCGTAGGCTTTTGACTAATTCCTTGACTTGAGGTGATTGCCGGTCAATGGCGCGACCCAGCTCAATCCATAGAACGTAAAGGATATAGACAAAAGGAATAGTGCTGACGGTTCCCCAAATTAAACGAGTACTCAGACTCGTTGAAATTTCACCCGGATAGCCCGTCGCGATCATGACGATAGCGGCAGCCACAAGCTTAATGACCATCGGGCGAGAGATTTGAGGGGCGAGCGCAAGGACAGCTACGGCCTCAATCAAGAGCAGAGGTACTGTTAGTAACCAGTCAGCGTACCGATAGGCATCGTTAAAGGGCAACCCAGTAGCTGTGTAAACACTATCCTGGAACATATAGGCATGATCCCAGGCATTGAAGATGCGGAAGTAGTGATAAGTGGCAATGCTGACGACCAAGGCTGAGACGAGTAACGCTGGACGGTACTTCTCGCCAACGTCAGCTTTAGCGCTGAAAAAGAACAGAGCTGAGGCCGCCATGGCTGCAATGCAAAAGGAAAATGCGTTGTAGACAGTATTGAACTGCCCTACAGATAGATTTGTAGGAAGAGATGCAATGGTTGTGATAGACATATTTAGGGTTTGAACGTCAATAATGCGGTAATCAAGAACTGAAACGTGTTGACGATGAATAAACTCCAGCTTTGGTTTGCGTATCTCTAACGAACGAAAAAAGGTTGAACCGCGCTCTTATGACGAGAAGCTACTTGTCTGAAACATATGGAAGGCAGCGGTGAAGAAATGCTCAAACCGCTTTTACAGTAGTTCGCAGACCGCGGGATGCTCAGCGTCGAACCCGGAAACTCCACACATCCAGTAACTTTTTGCTTGCTCTCATACTCTAACGCAACAAAACTTTATATTGGGTTAACATAACTTATGCTTATCACTTTTAAAGGTTATATTTATATTTCTTGCTTTTTGGATCCATGTAGGGAGAGATGCCAGAACAGTATGATCGTAATTTACAGATTAAATAATAGTAAATACTCGTTAAATGACTTAAAACGATAGTTTTAGCATAGTAGCCTTTATTTTCATTTAAAAAAGTTAAATTATCCTGAATTATCTGTAAATACTAGATCGGCGAGGTCTCATAAAAAACAGCCTGGCTTGCCTCAACCCACAAGCTACAAAGTTCCATCTTCGAAATATTTCTTATAATATGGAAGAAAGCCATAACAATTTGTAACATTTACTCTCACACTCAGCAGGAATCTAAAGTCATGGAAAATCAAGAAAATAAATTTGGATTTACTCAGTTCGCAGAAACCTGGAATGGCCGGTTGGCAATGCTCGGTTTTGTGATTGGTATTGCTACTGAGTGGCTGACTGGTCAAGGGATACTGTCCCAAATTGGCTTAATGTAAATCGAGGGTAGGTAGCACGTTATGGTTAGTGCATATTGTGCTACCCCCATTAATTAGCTATGTAAGCTCCAAGCAATCTTCATGAGACAACCAGAACTTGACTTAGAGACTATCGACCGAGTGATGGAGATGGCGTGGGAAGATCGAACTCCCTTTGAAGCGATAGCCACTCAATTTGGATTGACTGAGCAACAGGTTATCGCAATCATGCTGTGTCAGATGAAACCCTCTAGCTTTCGGATGTGGCGAAAACGAGTGACCGGGCGCAAAACCAAACACCTCAAAGTTCGTAACTTTAGAGAAGGACGATTCAAGTCCAGTAATCAAAAGGACTATTAGACCTCTTCAAGAATAAGGACAACACACTATCTGTTAGGGGTTTCAGCCAAAAAAATGTCAGTGACTAATTACCTGGTTGACTGACAAAACATCGATCACTAACCCCTGAACCCCTTAGCTGACAAGCATTACAGGCGAGACAACGCCATAAAACGATCTTGATCACCTAAAACCTTTGCTATGAGGGGCTTTGAGTGGCATCCAGGCAAACTTTTGTCAGTCAATCAGGACTAATTACAGGCTTATTATTACGTTATTGATTAGTACATGACGCAAAAAAAATTCCTCGAGCCCGAGCTAGAGGAAACCTTTGAGTTCATTGTTGACAGAAGAGAGCGGTCCAGAAAAATTTATTGGATGGGGAAAATGGGTTGGTGGCTAAAGAAGTAGCTCCAGACTATACCGGTGGCGGCGATCGCCATCAGGGTAAAGGTGAAGAAGCGGCCCAATTCGGGGTTAAAGCCTAATTTTTTGTCCGCTTTGCCAGCGGTGAAAAAGAGTGACCAGGCTTGGTTGGCGTCGATGGGTTGGAATTGGTTGAAGTTTTCTTGGAAGACGACGGGAGTTTGGTTTTTCATAATTGAGTCCGTTATAAAGGGTAGTTGTAGATAATCGAGCAATACATTTTTTATAGAGAAAAGCTAGCGGCGTTGAATGAACTGGGGAATGGGGAATAAAGACGATTAACCCAACGCCAAAATGCTTAGAGGCTAGTCAACCAGCCGATGATGCCGTGACCTGTGATGACTTCCATGGCGAGGAGGGAGACGAAGCCGATCATGGCAAAACGACCGTTCATTTTTTCAGCGTATTCAGTCCACCCGGCTTGGACAGAGGCATCAACGTAAATCTCAGGTTCAACGGCAAAATTGTTTAAACGATTATCAGAGTCGAGTCTAAATCCGCGTGTGGCTGAAGTCATGATGAAAATCCTGATGAGAAGAACATTGCTTTATGTAAATGAATGTAACATTATATTAAGAAGTATGTCAACCCCTTGACAAAATAAAATAACTTACGCTACAGCTTAAGCATCTAGGGAGAAAGCAAGATGCTCCCAGTTTCTTGGGTTAGAACTCAGTCATCGGGGCTTGGTAGTCAATCAGGTTGGTTGAACGTCAGGGTCAGAGCCAATGAGCATCTGGGAACTTAGAGCATTGATAAGGAGCATCCTGAACTATACGGGGATGACATGGTAAAGGAAGATTTCCTAGCAGGCATTCAATTGAAGGATCTCAAGTCCACTGTGCCCTTTCTCTAGGGTCATTTCAGAGAAAATAGTCTTTAATACTGTGAACTATTAACCTCCATGACAAAACCGTTGCAATATGATCTCGTAATTTTGGGTGCGACAGGATTTGTCGGTAGCATTGTCTGTCGCTATCTACTGTCCCACGGGGAAACGGAAACAGGAAAGAACTGGGCGATCGCCGGACGTTCCCAAGCCAAACTCGATCATTTAGTACAATCCCTGGGTGCTAAGGCCAACCATTTATCAACCTCAGTGGTCGATGTGAGCGATGAAGCCGCTTTAACCTCATTGTGTTCCCAAACCAAAGTCATCGTTTCCACAGTGGGTCCCTATGCCCTCTATGGAGAAACCCTAGTCCGGGTTTGCGCCACCACCGGCACAGACTACTGCGACCTTACCGGAGAAGTCCAGTGGGTTCAGCAAATGATCCAAAAATATGAGGCGATCGCCCAACAATCAGGGGCCCGGATTGTCCATTGTTGTGGCTTTGATTCGATTCCGTCGGATTTGGGGGTGTATTACTTGCAACAGCAAAGTCAACGGTATTGGGGGGAACCTTGCATCCGGGTCAAAATGCGAGTAAAAACCGCTCAAGGGGGAGTCTCTGGGGGGACGATCGCCAGTGGCATCAACCTCATCACAGAGGCGATCGACGATCCTGCTACTCGTCAAGCCCTCAGCAATCCTTATATTCTTTGTCCCAATCCAGATAACGGGTCTAACCATCCTCCCACGCTAATCCCGGTGCAAATCGATCCCATCTCCCATGACTGGATTGCACCGTTTGTGATGGCAGGCATCAACACCCCCATTGTCCTACGCTCCAACGCTTTGCAAAACGGGGCCTATGGTGAAGGATTTCAGTATGACGAAGCCGTTTTGACCGGTCCAGGACTGACTGGTTGGCTAGCTGCCCAGGGCGTTAAAAGGAGTTTAGACCTGATGACCCTTGCCTTGGCGATCGCCCCTAGCCGGTGGTTATTAGCTCAAGTTTTACCAAAACCAGGGGAAGGGCCAACCGAAGAAGCCCAGGCCACAGGCTTTTATGATTTACGCTTTTGGGGACAAACCACCTCTGGGCATATCCTCATGGTGAAGGTAACTGGCGATCAAGATCCCGGTTATGGCTCAACGGCAAAAATCTTAGCTCAAGCTGGGTTATGTTTAGCCAAAGACAAACCCAAAATGTCCCCTCGTGGGGGCTTTTGGACTCCCGCCACGATCTTTGGTCAAGATTTAATCCAACGCTTGAGCGACTATGGAGGATTAACTTTTACAGAGATCTCCAATCCTCGTTGAAAGATCAATAAACTATCATGCTCCCCATGATTTGGACACGGAGTCGAAAAAGTGAAGAGAGAGAAATTAAACTGATGGTATAAGTCGTTGTAGCTATAGGGGAAAATCAAAATGAATAGCCCAATCAGCGATCACGAAAAAGACCGCATTCGCCAGGTAGCGAAGTTACTGTACCAAGCCAGTCGTCCGATTCGCATCCTACGGACCATCGCCTGGCCGGTTGAAGTAAAAGCGGAGTTTTTTGCCAAAAATGCCGAGGAACTCCCCCAAGTCAGCTATACTCCCATTGATCCCACCCCTGTCCTCGAAGCCGTGCGCGAGGCACGCCGCTTGATCGTGCCGATTTCTCCTATCGATCTCTGGCTGGAACGCCAAGCCAATAGCCTCGAACAAGCGGCG
>JBGSZT010000015.1:0-4448 GCA_041750255.1 Synechocystis sp. | reverse complement strand
ATTTTTTCCAAAAGCCCACCCTCTCTACTTTTGCCTAAATTCCTGACCGCTAAACTTGATCGGTTTCAACCTCCTGATACACCATCCTTAGCTGCTTAGGGCAAAGCCTGGTTCCAGTCAAAAACTTAAGACTGTCCAGTAGACAGATTAGGGGAAATTGAAATGACAGGGGCGATCGAGGAAGCGTTGGTAGTTGCCAAAATTTTAGACTCCCTAAAAGTTCCTTACCTAATTGGTGGTTCCGTTGCCAGTGGTATTTGGGGTGAAATGCGTTATACCCAGGATCTTGATTTAGTTGCCGATCTCAAAGAAAATCAAGTCGAAAGTTTAATTAATGCCGTTTCTCCCCGCTTTTATGTGAGTGAAATTGCCGTTAGAGAAGCGATTAAATTAGGTCAATCCTTTAATTTAATTGATACTCAAACAGGTTGGAAAATAGATATTTTTATCCTTACTCCAGACCCTTTTCAGCAATCGAGGTTTAGATATCAGCAGACAATTTCGGTGAATAAACAGGGAGACACCTTAAATTTTTCTAGGCCGGAAGACACCATTCTGCAAAAGCTGATTTGGTATCGCATGGCTCAACAAACATCGGCCCAACAATGGCGAGATATTTTAGGGATCTTAAAACTTCAACAATCAGCCCTTGATTTTGCTTACCTGGGACAATGGGCTGAAACGCTACAACTTTCCACGGAATTAAACCAAGCTATCCGAGACTCGTTACTATAGCTTTTGGCAATCATTATGATTTAGCGATAAACATCTTTACGATGATCAGAATTGAGCAGAACAATCATAAGTTCTTGATCATTAATTTTGTAAATGACTCGATAATCACCCACTCTGATCCGATAGGTATTAACTAGGCTTTTTAATTTTTTGACGCCGTCAGGTCTCGGATTTTCTTTAAGTAAGCGAACGGCTGTCAGAATTCGATTAAGTTGTGGTTGGGGGATTTTATTTAATTGTTTTTGAACGGGTTTAGGAATAATGATTTTATAGTTCATATCCGAGCCGCTTCGTATTCTTCCAACGTGATATAATCGCCTGATTGATAGGCTTGCTCAGCTTCCATAATCATTTTTTTTTCTTCTTCAGTTAATTCCTCTGAATCGTATTGCTCACTTAATGAGAGCGCAAAGTTGAGGAGTTCTTCAATAATATAATCGGATGATTGATCAATTACCTGAAGTAGCTTATCTTTACTGTTCATTTGTTTTTGTAATGAGCTAGTCTATTATGATTTTTTTAAGCGACGGCTAGGGGTAGGGCGAAGGATTGCAGATCAATTTCATCAACATTTTTGGAGTAATTATCGAGGGTGATAGCCACAACTTTGCCTTGTTCGTCATAGTCCACAATCAAATCATCCGCGATAACATCCGTTGCGGAAACTGGATTATGAGTTAATTCAATTGCTAGGGTATCAGTGTCAGGGAAGTATCGAATGTTCATCATAGTTCATAATTGAGAAGATTGAAGTCAGCTTACTCGCTCATGCCTACTCTAACGCCCTTTGCTCTCCAAGATTCGCCAGCCCTAATTGAGCGGATTTTTCCGGCTCAGAAAATTTCGGCAGAGGCCCAGAAGGAACGGAAGGCGGGAGCAGGGCAAACGTTGACGGCTTTGGGTTCGTATTGGAAGGGTCGTAAGCCGTTGATTATGGTGCGGGCGATTGTGTTGGGCTGTTTATTACCGGCGACGGAGGATTTAGCGGCGGATCTGAGGATTTTTGAACAGTTGATGGCCATTGATGATGAATCGTTTACCCGCAGGCAACCGAAGTTTAAAATCAGCGACCTGCCCCAGTTGGTGACGTTGGCCAATCCTTGGGATTTTTTTGATTACACATTACCGAAAGGGGCTGATAGCGAAGAAATCGCCGAGTTGACGTTTCCGTTAAAAATGCCGTTAAAGGTGCGGTGGAAGCGGGGTTTGGCGGAAGCGGAGAAACAAAAAATTTATGGGTTGGCGTTGGCGGGGATGACCTACGAGGAAAAGGTAAATCTTTGTAAGCGGCCGGAGGAGCTTGACCCGGCGGAGTTGTATGGTGCGATTTGGCCCGAAGTGAATGCCCATTTAGGTCAGTTTGGGGTTAAGGCGCAGTCCCATGAGGAATTGGTGGAGCAGTTGGGGATTTTGCGGTTTGGCCATCGTCCCAAGGTGGGGGATACGTTTTGTGGCGGGGGTTCGATTCCCTTTGAGGCGGCGCGGTTGGGTTGTGATGTCTATGCGTCGGATCTCAATCCGGTGGCGTGTATGTTGACCTGGGGCGCGTTGAATATCATCGGGGCTAGTCCTGAGCGGCGGGCGGAAATTGAACAGGCACAAAAGAAAGTGGCGGAAGCGGTAGATAAAGAAATTGTGGGCTTGGGCATTGAGCACAATGAACGGGGCGATCGAGCTAAGGCCTATTTATATTATATTGTTTGGAAACCCGCTGTCCTGAAACGGGGTGGATGGTTCCCATGGCTCCGAGTTGGGTAATTTCTCGGACTCGTAATGTTTACGCTAAATTGATTCCTGATCCCCAGGAAAAACGCTTTGAAATTGAAATTGTTACCGAGGCAAGTGCCGAAGTAATGAAACAAGCGGAACAGGGAACAGTGCAAGATGGCAATTTGGTTTATGAATTAGAGGGAAAAGCTTATCAAACTTCGATTAAAACCTTGCGAGGGGATTATAAAGATCAGGATAGAGTTAATAAAAATAAGCTGAGGCAATGGGAAAAGTTGGATTTTAGACCCCGCCCTGATGATATTTTTCAAGAGCGGCTTTATTGTATTCAATGGATTACAAAAGAAACGTTAGGAAAACCGACTCAAGAAACCTATTTTTCAGCAGTGACATCTTGGGATTTAGCCAATGAAAAAAAAGTAGAAGAGATTGTTGAACAAAACTTAAGAACTTGGCAGGATAAGGGTTTAGTGCCTGATATGGAAATTGAACCAGGGGCAAAAACTGATGAGCCAATTCGGACAAGAGGTTGGCGTTATTGGCATCATTTATTTAGTCCAAGGCAACTTTTTGGTGTTAGCTTATTTCAAAATAGTGCTTTAAGTGAATGTAAATATATCAAAGAGATATTAAGCTTTAGCCCTGATGGTATTCAACATGGTAGTAAGTTATGCACAGTTGATGTTTATCCTGGCCCTGGACGACTTCCAAAAATTTTTAAAACTTTCTACAATCAAGCCTTGAATACTTGCTATAGTTATGGAGTCCGAGGGTGGACTTATTGGGAACCAGTTTTTGAAGGTATCAAAGATATTCATAACAGGGAATTTATATCTAAAAAAATAGAAACAAAAATGGTCTCTTCAGAAGCAAAATCAATTAAAGGAGAAGCTAATATATGGATCACCGATCCACCCTATGCTGATGCCGTCAACTATGAAGAAATAAGTGAATTTTTTATTGCTTGGCTCCGCAAGAATCCGCCGCCGCCGTTTGATCAATGGATTTGGGATTCGCGCCGTAGTTTAGCCATCAAAGGCGATGGAGAAAACTTTCGGCGGGGCATGGTGGATGCCTACAAAGCCATGACCGAACACATGCCCGACAACGGTTTGCAGTGCGTCATGTTCACCCACCAAGACACCAGCGTTTGGGCCGATATGGTCTCCATTTTTTGGGCCGCAGGGCTACAAGTGGTCAGTGCTTGGTATATCGCCACCGAAACCAGTTCCGCCCTCAAACAAGGGGGCTACGTGCAGGGAACTGTTACCCTACTGTTGCGAAAACGCTTAGAGACCGCCAGCACCTTCAAACAACGCCTTTTACCCAAAATCCGTAAAGAAGTGGCCGCCCAAATTGAAGCCATGCTTAACCTCAACGAAAGTGCTAGCGCCCACGGGGAAAGCGTCTTCAACGACTCCGATCTGCAAATGGCCGGGTACGCCGCCGCCATGAAAGTCCTGACCCAATACACCCAAGTCGATGGCCGGGACGTGACCGCCTTAGCCCTCCAACCCCGCCAAAAAGACCGAAGCACCGTCATTGACGACATCGTGGAATACGCCTCTGAAATTGCCAATAACCTGCTCATTCCCGATCGCCTCAAGGCCCTCAACCCCGACACCTGGGCAGAAATCATGGGCGTTGAACGGTTTTATCTGCGGATGTTGGCGATCGAACAAACCGGCGCAGGGAAACTCGACAATTATCAAAACTTCGCCAAAGCCTTCCATGTCAACTATCAACCCCTGATGGCCTCAGTCACACCCAACAGCGCCCGCCTCAAAACTGCCCAAGACTTTAAACCCCGCGAATTGGCCAGTGGCGATCTCGCCGGAACCCTATTAACTGGAGTTTGGACTAATTTTGAATAGAGGAGCGAGAAAACAGCATGGGAAAATTGCTCAACCCCTGGAAAAAGCTGAACGGAAGTACGAGATGGTAAGGGAACCAGGGCTTTAGGCTACCTGTTCTAGTTCTGATTT
>JBGSZT010000014.1:0-44733 GCA_041750255.1 Synechocystis sp. | reverse complement strand
TCATACATGCTCTGGCGGAATTGGCTCAACTGCTCGAAAATCATAGGGTCAATGTGCATTACTTTTTCATTGACTTTACGGCAGTTAGTGCCTTGCACGGACTGCCGTTTTCTACCCGGTTAGTCCAAACTCCAGTTTGAGTTAAAAAACAATAAGAGATTGTCCCATCCTCGAATTTTCAGACCAAGATAGAAATATAAACTCTCCCCTAAAGAATCCTCTCAATTGATCCGGTAACGTCAAGAACAACAATATTTTGATTGTTTGAATGACAGCTCATTATCTAAGATTCTGTCGATTTTTTAGAGATTTAAAACACAGATCCCTATCCCCACCGATCTGTTGCAACTCCGTCACACTTGAGGATTGATCATGAGACCGAAAACCTATGCCACTATCGATGGGAATGAAGCCGTGGCCAGGGTCGCCTATCGACTCAGTGAGGTCATCGCCCTCTATCCCATTACGCCGTCCTCTCCCATGGGGGAATGGGCTGATAGCTGGGCTTCGGAAGCCCGTCCAAATCTTTGGGGCACTATACCCGCCATTGTGGAAATGCAGAGTGAAGGCGGAGCCGCAGGCGCGATCCATGGGGCTTTGCAAACGGGAGCTCTAACCACGACCTTTACCGCCTCCCAGGGTCTACTGCTGATGATCCCCAATCTCTACAAAATTGCCGGGGAACTGACGGCGGCGGTAATCCATGTGGCGTCCCGCTCCTTGGCGGCCCAGGGGCTCTCTATTTTTGGCGACCATAGCGATGTGATGGCGGCACGGAGTACGGGGTTTGCCCTAGTCAGTTCTGCTTCGGTGCAAGAAGCCCAGGATTTGGCCTTAATCACGACGGCCGCAAGTTTGGAAAGCCGGATTCCCTGTCTCCATTTTTTTGATGGCTTTCGTACCTCCCACGAAGTACAAAAAGTAGAGTTACTCAGTGATGCTGACCTACGGGTCTTAATTAAGGATCAAACGATCATTGCCCATCGTCAGCGGGCTCTAACGCCTGATCGCCCGGTGTTGCGGGGAACGGCCCAAAACCCGGATATCTATTTCCAAGCCAGGGAAACGGTGAATCCCTTTTATGCGGAATATCCTCTGGTATTAGAGCGAATTATGCAGGAATTTGGCGGTCTTACCGGCCGCTATTACCATGCCTTTGATTATTACGGTGCGCCCGATGCCGAGCGGGTGATGATTTTGATGGGCTCAGGCTGTGAAACGGCCCAGGAAACCGTTGATTATCTTACGGCCCAGGGTGAAAAGGTGGGTCTGCTCAAGGTTCGACTCTATCGTCCCTTTGATGGCGATCGCCTGATGGCGGCCCTACCGCCGACGGTGAAAAAAATTGCCGTCCTAGATCGAACTAAAGAACCCGGCAGTATCGGCGAGCCCTTGTACTTGGATGTAGTGACCACCTTTGCTGAACGGGGCGGTGTTCTGCCCACCCTCGTCGGCGGACGCTACGGACTATCATCCAAGGAATTTACGCCGGCCATGGTCAAGGCGGTGTTAGATAATTTACGCCTAGAACGACCCAAAAATCACTTTACCATCGGCATCCACGACGATCTGAGCCACACTAGCCTAGACTTTGACCCCGCCTTTTCCACCGAAGCCAACAACGTGGTGCGGGCGGTTTTCTTTGGCTTGGGCTCCGATGGCACCGTGGGAGCCAACAAAAATTCCATCAAAATCATTGGCGAGGATACCGACAACTACGCCCAGGGCTATTTTGTCTACGACTCCAAAAAATCCGGCTCGGTGACGGTCTCCCATCTTCGCTTTGGCCCTGACCCGATCCATTCCACCTATCTAATAGATAAAGCTAATTTTGTGGCCTGTCACCAATGGGAATTTGTCGAAAAAATTGACCTAGCCTCCCTCGCCATTCCCGGCGCAACCCTTTTATTAAATAGCTCCGAGTCCCACGAAACCCTTTGGTCAAAACTTCCCCGTTCCCTCCAGTCGCAAATTATTGAAAAAAATCTCAAACTCTTTACCATCAATGCCTACCAAGTCGCTCGGGAAGCGGGCATGGGAGGACGCATTAATACGGTGATGCAGGTCTGTTTCTTTGCCCTTTCTGGTGTTCTGCCCCGAGAAACGGCGATCGCCAAAATCAAGCAATCGATCCACAAAACCTACGGCAAAAAAGGAGAAAAGATTGTAGCCATGAACATCCAAGCCGTGGATGCAACTCTGGATCACCTCTACGAAGTCGCCATTCCGGCCCAGGTTGACCCCGATGCTCTAGAGCTCAAACCCGCCATTCCTGATACCGCGCCGGCCTTTATTCGGGACGTGTTAGGAAAAATGATGAACCGCCAGGGGGATGAGATTCCGGTGAGCGCCCTCCCCTGCGATGGTACCTATCCCACCGGCACCGCCCAGTGGGAAAAACGCAACGTCACCCAGGAAATTCCGGTCTGGGACCCAGATATCTGTGTTCAGTGTGGCAAATGTGTCCTGGTTTGTCCCCACGCGGTCATTCGCGCCAAAGTCTACGACGAGGCCGCCCTCGCCCAGGCCCCGGAAAGCTTCAAAAGTACAGCGGCTCGGGATCATGATTGGCATGACCTAAAATTCACTCTACAAGTGGCCGCGGAGGACTGCACCGGCTGTGGCATTTGTGTCGATGTTTGTCCGGCCAAAAACAAATCCCAACCGCGCCTACGAGCCATTAATATGGCGCCTCAACTGCCCCTGCGGGAGCAAGAACGGGAAAATTGGAACTTTTTCTTGAATTTAGCCAATCCCGATCGCCTGGCCTTGAATCTCAATAAAATTAGTCATCAACAGATGCAAGAACCCTTGTTTGAGTTCTCCGGGGCCTGTGCCGGCTGTGGCGAAACCCCCTATCTCAAACTATTAACCCAATTATTTGGCGATCGCCTATTGGTGGCCAATGCAACCGGCTGCTCTTCCATCTATGGTGGTAATTTGCCGACCACACCCTGGAGCAAAAACAGTGACGGCCGCGGCCCCGCCTGGTCTAACTCCCTCTTTGAAGACAATGCCGAATTTGGGCTAGGATTCAGAGTTTCCATTGATAAACAAACAGAATTCGCCCGAGAAATGCTCCAAGCTTGGGCGGGGGAACTTGGAGAGACCCTAGTGCAGGAAATTTTAGCCAATCCCCAAGAGAACGAAGCCGATATCTATGAACAACGCCAACGGGTGGAAACGCTGAAAGAGCACCTAGCCGGACTAATCCCCGCCGATGACGAGCAACGGGCAAACATTGCCATGCTCCAATCCATCATGGATTATCTAGTCAAAAAAAGCGTCTGGATTGTGGGGGGGGATGGCTGGGCCTACGACATCGGCTATGGTGGGCTCGACCACGTCTTCGCCAGTGGTCGCAATGTCAATATTTTGGTAATGGATACCGAAGTTTATTCCAATACTGGTGGCCAAGCCTCCAAAGCCACCCCCCGAGCCGCCGTGGCCAAATTTGCCGCTAGTGGTAAAGCCTCCGCCAAAAAAGACCTAGGCTTGATGGCCATGACCTACGGCAATGTCTACGTGGCCAGCATCGCCATGGGAGCCAAAAATGAACAGTCTATCCGTGCTTTCCTCGAAGCAGAAGCCTATCCCGGCGTTTCCCTGATTATTGCCTATTCCCATTGCATCGCCCACGGCATTACTATGAGTACCGCCATGACCCACCAAAAAGAATTAGTAGACAGTGGTCGTTGGCTCCTCTATCGCCACAACCCGACGCGGGTGTCCTTGGGCAAAAATCCCCTGCAATTGGATATGCACCCGCCAAAACTGCCGATTGACCGCTCCATGGCGGTGGAAAATCGTTTTGCCATGCTGGCCCGCAGTCAACCGGATACCGCCAAACAGTTGATGAAGCTAGCTCAAGAAGATGTCAGTCTACGGTGGGCAATGTACCAATATTTGGCGGAACGTCCCTTACAAACCGCTGGCGATCCAGTTCAATCTGTCTAAAATCAGATTAGGGGAACGTTTTAAACTCTTTAGCCGGAAAGTTAGGATGTTCCCACTCTGCCCAATAAAACTCCTGCGAGGAATTCAGCGATGGTCACTCAAGTTAGTGTTAAAACTCTCTACAATCAAGATTTTTGTCTTTGGGTTGACGCCATTGCCAATCTATTGAAAACCCGTCAATTGGATCAACTCGACTATGACAATTTAATTGAAGAAATAGAATCCATGGGAAGTAGCCAACGTCAAGCTCTTGCAAGTAATTTAAGGATTTTATTACTCCATTTACTCAAGTGGAAATATCAGCCGAATAGACGCACCAAAAGCTGGGTATCAAGCATCATAGAACATAACACCAGACTCCAGGATGCTTTTGATGATAGCCCTAGCTTAAAAGGATATTTTGAGCAAATTTTAGACAAAAATTATCAAAAAGCACGAAAATTAGCCGCCAATGAAACAGGACTATCTATCGAAACCTTTCCTTTAGATAATCCCTTTACAAAACAAGATATTCTCAATCCTGATTATCTGCCGGAATAACCCTCAATAAAATAAGGATTTTATCCCATGGATCTCAGCACAACCTATCTCGGTATTGCCCTCAAATCTCCCCTAGTGGTCGGAGCCTGCGCCCCCCTCACTGAAGATCTGAGTAACTTGAAACGCATGGAAGACAACGGTGCGGCGGCGATCGTTCTTCATTCCTTTTTTGAGGAACAACTCCAAGCAGAGCAACTGGAATTGCATCATCATCTCACCCACGGCACCAACAGCTTTGCCGAAGCCCTGACCTATTTCCCTGAACCCCAGATTTTCCATGTTGGTTCCCAAGAGTACCTCGACCACATTCGTCAAGCCAAAGAAAGTTTAGAGATTCCTCTTATTGCGAGTCTCAATGGCTCAACCCTAGGCGGCTGGCTCGATTATGCTCAACAAATTGAACAAGCGGGGGCAGATGCACTGGAATTAAATATCTATTATGTGCCAACGGATTTAGACGTTTCTGGTGTCGAGGTGGAAAAAAACTATTTAGATATTCTCAAAGTGGTTAAATCAGAAATTACGATTCCCCTCGCCGTTAAGATTGCTCCCTTTTTTAGCAATATGGCCCACATGGCGAAGCAATTTGCCGATAATGGTGCCGATGGATTGGTTTTATTCAACCGTTTTTATCAGCCGGATTTTGACCTAGAAAATCTAGAGGTTTATCCCCATATTATTCTCAGTACTCCCCAATCCCTACGTCTACCGATGCATTGGATTGCCCTACTTTATGGCCGTATTAATTGCGACCTGGCGGCGACCAGCGGCATTCATCACACCTTAGATATTCTTAAACTCCTGATGGCCGGGGCAAAAATTACCCAATTAGTCACTGTTTTACTCCGCCACGGCATTGGGCATATCAGCACCCTTGAGACTCATCTCCGCCAATGGATGGAAAACCATGAGTACGAGTCGGTTCGTCAAATGCAGGGGAGTTTGAGTCAAATGCACTGTCCTGACCCCACGGCCTTTGAACGGGTGCAATATATTAAGTCTCTGCAAACCTATGCTCCAGTTTGGCGAGTAGTGGAGACAGCTTAACTTTATTTCAGGCAAATGCCCGGCGATCGCCATTATTTCTAAGGTCATAACTACTTTTATGGGTGCAAAACGAATTGGAATTTTAACCAGTGGGGGCGACTGTCCAGGACTCAATGCCGTCATTCGAGCTGTGGTCAAAGCCTCTTCCTTAAAGGGATGGGAAGTCTTTGGTATTCCCTACGGCACCGATGGCTTTATGGAAGTTGCCAAGGGACATTACCGGCCTGAGGAGTTATTACTGAGCAAACATGGCTATGCCTTACCGGGAATGCTGAAAGGGCTAGATGTCTTGCAATTTTTGAGTGGGAGTATTCTTGGTTCCCTCAGCAAGGGACATCCCGAAGAACCAGAGATTGCCGGGGCGATTCTCCAAGGTTATGACCTCTTGAAGTTGGATGCTCTGGTTGTGATTGGGGGCGACGGCAGTCTCGACATCATCTACGACTTGGCTCAAAAGGGACATTGGAATATTGTCGCTATTCCTAAGACCATTGATAACGATGTTCCTTTCACCGAATGGGCCGTGGGCTTTAGCACCGCCGTTGAAATTGTGACCCAAGCCCTCTACGACCTGACCTTTACCGCCGCTAGCCACGAACGGATCATGATTGTGCAGGTGATGGGGCGAGATGCGGGTCATTTGGCACTCCATGCGGGCATTGCCGGGGGCGCGGATATGATTCTGATTCCCGAAATCACCCCGGCTTTAAGTACCGATATCATCCAAGGCTGTTGTGACCACATTGTTCATTTACGAGAATCTGGTCGTCATTTTGCCCTGATTGTTATTTCTGAAGGGGTACGAGACTTGGTCCAAGCCAAGGAAAAATACATTGGGGATTATTTAGCCAGTCAAATTAGCCAAAAAAGCGAGCAGCTCTGTACAAATGATGCCCCGCACTATTGTCATCTCAAATCCCTAGATATTCGTAGTACGACCCTCGGACATCTGCAACGGAGCGGAACTCCCCTTTCCATTGACCGACTCCTCGCCACGGTTTATGGCATTAAAGCGGTGGAATTAATTGAAATGAATCAATATAATGAGGTTGTTGTTTGGCGAGAAGGGGAAGTCCAGAGCCTACCCTTACAACCGGTCATTAAAATCATTAAGCAATGTCATCAAGCCCAGCAATGCACGTTTCCGGTAGATCCGGAGGGGTTTATGGTTAAAACCGCTCGCTCCCTAGGGGTCTATTTGGGAAATGTTTAAAAATATCTTGACAATTATCCTCAAAAATGCAATATTGATAGTTTGTGTGAACTTTACCTTAATAAAAGCTCTTGGCTAACGTTATTGTCATCGGCGCTCAATGGGGCGACGAAGGAAAAGGAAAAATCACGGATTTATTGAGTCGGTCCGCCGATGTCGTTGTGCGTCCCCAGGGGGGAGTCAATGCGGGGCACACCATTGTCGTAAAAGGGCAAACCTTTAAACTACATTTAATTCCTTCTGGCATTCTTTACCCAGATACCGAGTGTATTATCGGGTCGGGAACGGTCATCGATCCCTTGGTGGTTTTGCAAGAGGTCGATCAACTCCAAGCCTTAAATGTGTCCGTCGATAAGTTATATATTTCTCAGACTGCCCACATTACCATGCCTTACCATCGGTTATTGGATGAGGCCTCCGAAGAAAAACGCGGCAAGCATAAAATTGGAACCACCGGCCGGGGCATTGGCCCGACCTACGCCGATAAGTCTGAGCGTACCGGTATCCGGGTTATTGATTTGATGGACCCCGATACTCTGCGAAAGAAATTAGTCTGGACTATTAATTATAAAAATCTCATTTTAGAAAAGCTCTACGAGCTTCCGCCCCTGGATCCAGAGAAGGTTATTCAGGAATATTTGGGCTATGCAGAGCGTCTGCGTCCCCACGTGGTGGACAGTTCTCTCAAGGTCTATCAGGCCATCCATGAACGCAAAAATATTTTGTTTGAGGGGGCTCAGGGCACACTCCTCGACCTAGACCATGGGACCTATCCCTACGTCACCTCGTCTAATCCCGTTGCGGGCGGAGCTTGTGTCGGAGCTGGTATTGGCCCCACCATGATTGACCGTGTCATTGGCGTTGCCAAAGCCTATACGACACGGGTGGGGGAAGGCCCCTTTCCTACCGAACTCGATGGAGAACTCAATGAGCATCTCTGTGAGCGCGGGGCGGAATTTGGCACAACCACCGGTCGTCGTCGGCGCTGTGGCTGGTTTGATGGCGTCATTGGTCGCTATGCCGTGCGGATCAATGGGCTGGATTGTCTGGCGATTACCAAATTGGATGTGCTAGACCAGCTCGATGAAATTAAGGTTTGTATCGCCTACGAGCTAGATGGCAAAAGCTGTGATCATTTTCCCGGAAATGCCGCAGAGTTTGCCCGCTGTAAGCCTATCTATGAAACCCTGCCGGGCTGGAACTGCTCCACCGAAGATTGTAAAACCCTCGAGGATCTTCCCGCCCAAGCCCTCAATTATCTCAAGTTTCTGGCCGAATTGATGGACGTTCCCATTGCCATCATCTCGGTGGGGGCGAGCCGTGATCAAACAATTATCGTCGAAGACCCCATCCATGGGCCGAAGCGTGCCTTGCTTGATACCAATGGTAGCCCCGTTGACTCCCAGAAAAATGCGGATTAACTGCATATTTTTGTTTGATTTTCTATCCCTTTATTCCTAATTCCCTAATTACCATGTCAGTTGCGATCGAATGTCAAAAACGTCCTGAAAACAGTAAGCCCCGCGCCCTGCGTCGGGAAGGTTTAATTCCGGCGACTCTCTATGGACACAATGGTACAGAGTCTATTGCGTTGATAGTGGACAACAAAGCCGCTACTACCCTATTGCGCTATGCCAAGATTAATCAAACCTTGGTGGATGTTACTATTCCTGACCTCTCCTGGGAGGGTAAGGCTCTAATTCGGGAGGTTCAATCCCATCCCTGGAAACGCAATCTCTATCATTTAAGTTTTTTCTATGTCGCTAATCCTGAAACGGATGCCTAGAATTTCCTTCTCCCTCGCTTGTCGGGGGAGCTTTTTTTGGGGGGGCGGTTGCCCAAGAATTCCCCTAAAAACCGCTAAGATAGGGGCAACAGGCAACCCACCCAAGACCTATGACTGTTGTGACTGATATTGCTCCTATTCTCATCCGCCCGCTCCAATACCGAGACCTCGAGAATCTTTTGGCCTTGGCAGAAACGCCATCGGATCAGGCCCAGTGCAGTTCTGCCTTGAGTCTGGGGGAGCAGTTGGAACAGACGAAACGTTGGTTTGGGCTGATTAAATTTTTGCAGTGCTTTCCCAATCCCCTCCAGCATTTCTTCTTGGGCTATGTGGCGGAGGCGATCGCCGGGGGATCGTTACGGGGTTTTGTGCAAATTGCCCCTTTTAACAGTAGCCGCAGTACTTGGCGGGTGGAACGGGTGTTGGTGGAACCTTCGGCGATTCAGCCGGATTTGGTGACGGATCCCAAGGGCATTGGCTCCCAACTATTACGCCATTGTTTTGAGAAGGTTTGGGAAGCGCGGACATGGCTTTTAGAAGTCAATATCCACGAAAAAAATAGTCTGGCTCTCTACCGTCAAAACGGGTTTCAGCCCCTCGCACAGATGACCTATTGGTCGTTATCGCCGGAATTATTAGCGAATTTGGCGACCAATGACCCCGGTTTGCCCAATTTGTTGCCCGTGAGCAGTGCTGATTCGTCTTTGCTCTATCAGTTGGATTGTGTCTCGATGCCGCCGCTCCTGCGTCAGGTCTTTGACCGCCATGTCCAGGATTTTCGGGCTCGTTTTCTGCGCTCTGTGGTGACTCGCGCTCAGCATCGGCTTTATCAACGCCAGGAAACCAGTGGCTATGTGTTTGAACCCCAGCGCAAAGCGGCGATCGCCTACTTTAAACTGATTACCTCCAAAAACGGTGTCCGGCCCCACCAGGCAGAGCTAACGGTCCATCCCGCCTATACTTGGCTTTACCCCAAGCTATTAGTGCAGATGGCGATTTTGGTGAGTCCTTTGCCGGTTCAATCCTTAGAATTAGTCTCCGCAGATTATCAGCATGAGCGCCAGGAATATCTAGAACAGTTGGGCGCCCAACGGGTAGAACATACTCTAATTATGTCCCGCTCCGTCTGGCATAAACTCAAGGAAACAAAGCCTGAACGTCTGCAACTCTCGGAAGTATTGCAAGGGTTGCATCCCGTTCCGCGATCACCCATTCCTAGCCGTATTACGTTGCATAATCTCTCCCTGGAGCCGAAGGGTGATCGCCGCGCAACGCCGTCTTCCCCTTCTAACCCCAAGCCGCCCCAAAACGGGCATCAGGCCTAGGTCTTGCCATGGAACGTATCGCCGCCCTTGGCTTGGATGTGGGTCGAAAACGCATTGGCATCGCCGGCTGTGATGGCACGGGTCTCATTGCTACGGGATTAACGACCCTGGAGCGCACCTCCTTTGCCCAGGATTGTGGGGCACTTCAGGCGATCGTCGCCGAACGGGAGGTCACGATTTTAGTTGTCGGCCTGCCCTATAGTTTGGATGGTATGATCGGTTATCAGGCTAAACAAGTACAAAAGCTTGCTCGGCGTCTCAGTCACGCCCTGGATTTACCCCTAGACTACATGGATGAGCGACTCACCTCTGTGGAAGCCGAACATCAACTCAAGGCTCAAAAACGCTTTTCCACCTATGATAAAGGGCTGATCGACCAACAGGCCGCCCAAATTATTTTGCAACAATGGCTGGACGTGCGACGACGTAGCCTTCACTCCAGCAGATCATCCAACTCGCCATAGTCCGGTAGCGTCGTATCGATTGCCTGACCCCTGCGAACCACCCGGCGATCGCCCTGGGGACGGGAAAAAAGTTCACTAAAATAACGAGCTGTAAACAGAACAAAGTCCGCTGGACCGCCGACCCTAAGAACCCCAACATTATTTAAGCCCATCAACTGGGCCGGAGTCCGATTCACCGTGGCGCACCAATCCTCGTAGGGATGATCCAGGTGGGCAATGCGGACGGATTGGGTCAAAACTTCTAGCCCATCGTGGTCGCCAAAGGCAAAAAAGGGGTCGCGGCAATTATCGCTGGCAAAGGCGACAGGAATTCCTTTTTGGCGGATTGTATGGACTCGGGTAATGCCACGCCAGTGGGGTGTATGGCAGGGTTGACGGTCTTGGAGATAGAGATTGCACATCGGTAAACTGACCACGGCGATCGCCGCTTGTTTGACCAACTCCAGAGTTCTCTGAACCTCTTCCGGGGATTGTACTCCTAGACTACAACAGTGGCCACACAAAATCCGCCCCGAGAATCCTGTTTCCAGAGCGGTGAGGGCGACTTGATGCAAAACCCGAGAATCAGGATCATTAGTTTCATCCACGTGGAGATCCAAGTCTAGACCTCGTTCCTGGGCTAGACGAAAAAGTTGAGCGAGTTGGGAGACTAGATCCGGGTTTTGGTAGGCGACTCCCCCCAAAATCCTGCCCTGCTCCGCCATCCGGTCTACGAGCTGAATCCCCTCCGCGGTCAAATAATAGTCGATGGATACCAGGCAAACTGCCTGAAGCGTTAATTTGTCTTGCCAGGCTTGCTTGAGTTCCTGAAAAACTTGGAAACCAATTTCCCCTTGCCGACCAAAGGCATCGATGTGAGTACGCAGGGCCACCGTTCCGTGCGCATAACTACATTTGAGCCCAAAGTCCATACGCCGATAAATGTCCTCCGCTCGATAGTACTTCGCAACGTCTTCAAAGGCACTGCTCAGGGCCCCGGCAAAGGTCCCATCCAAATTTGGCGATCGCCGCCAGATATGTCCCTTATCCAAATGGGTGTGAATATCTACAAATCCGGGGAAAATAAGTCGTTTGTTTAGGTCTATAGCTGGAATATCACCACTTTCTAACGTATTAGAGCCATGGGGACGAATTTGGGCAATCTGCCCGTCCTTGATTTCCAGGTCTACCCGGCCCAGTCCTTCGGGGGTTTCCGCAAAAATAGTCGCCCCGGCGATGAGACATACCGGACAATGGGCATTGAGGAGCCAATAATGGTCTTTAGTCGGGATCATAAAAATTGCCACTGACTATAAATTGCCGCTTGGCCATGATACTGACCCCCATTGTCCATCAGATTCCACACCGTCACATCCTGGATGCGAAAACGTCTGCCACTTTTGGCAATGCGAATCCCTTCATACCCTTGACTATACCCCTGGCTAGCAACGGATTCCAGTAACTGTGCCCGTTCCCATTGATTGGGGGGCTCCGCCGAGCACCGGGACGGAAGTTGAATAAACTCCTGCCAAGTCAGCTCAAATAACTGCTGAGCCAGAAGATTGGCGTAATTAAACACCGGATCGGCTTGGGTGTCATGGGAAACAACCACGTAGGGCGCGTGGTAAATGGCCTCAGCAAAGGCGATCAGCTCCAGATTCGCCGGGCCAAAATCCTTACCGAGTAGGCGTTGATAACTTTGCCGGAGCAGAGTGATATGCTCGGCTAGATATTGATTATCAGGATTAGGACTCAGCATAAAGATCACAAAGATTAATATTGAGGAATAAAGTAAGCTAATACAAAAATACACTGGCGGGGTTCTCCCACTTCTTACCAAAAAATAACCTTTTTCTGACAAAACGCGATACTCAAGTTTTGCAAAGTGCCGCTAAACCGCTCCCCACAACTGGTTTTGCCTTGGAAGTCCATTCCGTGGGATCATCAACCTGAGAAATATTTTTGATGAGGTAAATTAAAATGCGTATTTTAATCATGGGAGGAACCCGTTTTATTGGGGTTTCCCTAACCAAGGTGTTAGTCGAGCAGGGCCACGATGTCGTTCTGTTTAATCGTGGTAAACGTCCTGCCCCCCTAGAAGGCATCGCCCAAATCCACGGCGATCGCCAAGAGCCAGAGCAACTTCATCGCCAGTTAGCCCATGAAAACTTTGATGTTATTTTTGACAACAACGGTCGAGAAGTGAGTGATACTCAACCCTTGGTAGAATTATTTGCCGGACGAATCAAGCAATTTATCTACGTCAGTTCCGCCGGAGTTTATCTAAAATCTGACCAAATGCCCCACCGAGAAGGCGACCCCATCGACCCCAACAGTCGCCATAAAGGTAAATTTGCCACCGAAACCTACCTGGCAGAGAGTGGGATTCCCTGGACTTCCGTTCGCCCTACCTATATTTACGGGCCGCAAAATTATAATGACCTCGAAACCTGGTTTTTTGACCGCCTCGTGCATCAGCGACCCATTCCTATCCCCGGCAATGGTCAACATTTTACTCAATTTGGTCATGTCCAGGATCTAGCCCTCGCCATGGCCGCCATAGTGGATAACCCCCAGGCGATCGGTCAAATTTATAATCTATCTGGCGATCGGTATGTCACTTTCAATGGATTAGCCCACGCCTGTGCCAGTGCGGTCGGGATGGCCACGGATAAGGTAAAATTAGTTCACTACGACCCCAGCCAATTTGACTTTGGTAAACGCAAAGCCTTCCCCCTGCGGGTGCAACATTTCTTTGCCGACGTTAGCAAGGCCCAACTAGAATTGGGCTGGAAACCCCAGTTTGACCTAGTCTCTGGACTGCAAGACTCCTTTGAGAAAGATTATGCTATCTCGGGCCGCCGGGAGCAACAGCCTGATTTTTCCACTGATGATCAGATTTTGGCGGCGATGTAGGCGTATAAATCCTTCCTTGATACAGTGGGGGATAAAGTGCAAAACTTAGCTGAAAACGTCTAATTATGCTCTTCTTCTTTGATTTCTGAGCCAAGGCTACTTACATTCCCCAGTTGATGGCGCACCTCGTCGATCGCCCCATTGAGTTGAGCGATTTTATCCTCTAGGCGACGACGAGCCAATTCAATATTGGCCTCCGTATCTAACAAATTAGTCCCTTCGCCCTCTAACTCATCCGCCTCCAAGGCAGGGGCTGATCTGGCCCGATTGGTAAGTACCACACCCAAGACTCCCCCAACCAGTCCTCCGACAATGCTCCCCAAAATAAATCCACCGGCAAAATTATCACGTTGGCTCATGTTGTCTCCTAAACTCTAGTCTTAAGTACCAAAGGCCCGATCACCAGCATCCCCAAGCCCAGGGACAATATACCCTTTGTCATTTAAGCACTGATCAATCATAGCGGTATAGATGGTCAAGCTCGGATAGGCGTTACTCAATTGTTGTAGGGCCGGCGGGGCGGCAATCACCGAAATCAAACGCATCAAAGCAGGGTCAGCCCCCCGTTGAGTCAGTTGCTCTAGGGCGGCCATCATCGTGCCCCCAGTGGCCAACATCGGGTCAAGCACTACGATCCGTGACTCCGGCGCAAACTTTACTGGGAGCTGATTGTAATAACAATCGGGTAAAAGAGTTGTTTCATCCCGACGAAATCCCAGGTGATAGACCGGGGCCAGGGGCAACAGCGTTTGGGCTCCATCGAGCAACGCGAGTCCAGCCCGTAAAATTGGCACCACCACCAGAGGCATTTCTGGGTTAATAAAGCTGGCAGGAGCCTCCGCTAGGGGCGTTTCTACCGCCATCTCTAGGGTCGGGAACCAATAGCGAGAGGCTTCGTAGGTCAACCACCGTCCTAACTCGGTCATGGCGGTTTTAAATAAAACGGGAGGAGTATTCTGATCCCGAGCAATACCAAGCCAATGCCTGACGAGGGGATGATCGGGGACAAAAACGCGCAGTTGTGAGGCCATAGATTCTAAATAGGAGAAAATCACCACTCTGATTAGTCTATCAAGCCCAGGGCTAAAAGCTAATCCCCAACGCCTCTGTGACCCCCGTCAAAAACTGAGCTCCCAGGAAATAAATCCCAAAGCTAATACTCAATGTCCAGCCGTAGGCAAAGCACATCATCAAGCCATCGGCCTCTAGCATGGCCACCGTCAGGAGCAGAATCCCCAGGGCGGGGAAGGGATTGGTAAAGGGAATCGGCAAAATCAAGAGAATAGTCAGCCAAGCCAACACTAGACCATTTATGCGCCAGATGTAGGGATGGGATGCCAAAAAAATCAAGCGTGGACGAGTAACCCGCTCAAAAATACCAGTTAAACGCTTAACGTATTTCAGTAAATGCTGGGCTAGGGAGGATGGGAACGAGACATTGGCCATGCGAGCCGGCAACCACGGGCGATGGAACCCCAATAGCATCTGAAACGCTAATAAAAGAATCACTGACCCCGCCACTCCCGTCAGCCCCGGCGGAATTGGAAAAATAAAGGGCAAGGCCAAAAAAGCAATGAGCAGGCAAAATCCACGCTCTGCGGTAACAGCCAGTAGATCCTTCACGGTTAGGGATTTTTGGGCAACTAATGTCAACAGCTCTTCAATATCCTGGGAAAACTTAAAGTGCATTGGAGTCCATGGCAATGGTCAGAGCGGACATCAACAAACCCATTAAAACACTTTCTCTTTTGATCGGCTTGACAATGCTTGTCACTCTGGCGCCCGGCCAAATTTTGTTACAGTACAAAAAACGTCACTCAATCCACCGGAAGACTGGTAACGTTTCAAACTTGTAAAATTACGAAATATTCAGTTGGTCAACGCAGGTTACCAAAGACCGCGAACCGGTGCGGGCGTGGGCTCCGGAGCGACGCGAGCGGGTGCGGATTGCTGAACAGGGGGAAGAGAAACGGGAGCAGAGGTTTCAAAGTCGATAGCAGAGCGCTCAATGGCGACGACTTCTTTTAATTTAAGGCGGGTGAGCCAGTAGGGGTGAGCACGCTCAACGCTTAATGTTTGCAGATTGATGATGACATCATCGCCTGGTTCCACTAGGCTGTTGACATCGGCGTGAATGTGGGTCATTCTGGAGCCATTTTCCATTTCGATGTAGCCAGGAAACGCACCGTATTTTAGAAATTCCACCATGACGATACTGCCAACTTTACCCCGGACACGACCAATCGCGTAGTCGCTGAAGAGCATTTGGGGTTCATTTCTGTAAACATCATGACCCGGCAATTGACTCAACAAAACCGTGTTTTTATCAGTCAGGGGATTGGCCTGGGCAGGGGCAGAGACTACGCCGAGGGCGGATAGGGCTAGCATAGCTCCAGTAATAGCTTTAACAGATTTAATTAACACGATAACCTCGCTTGTGAGTTATGAAAATTTTTAGCTAGACGTTTGAAAGTATAATATGGTTCCTTGGTTTAGGTAAAGATTCCCATGGTTGATTTTAGAATTGACTGAATCTACCGTTGAGGTTGTGTTGAGAGAAGTTAAAGAGCATACCCAAGGAACCTCGCTAGAACAAGGGTAACTCACCTAGGACGCTTGGGCCTCTAAATCTTGATTTTCGGGCGAAATAGTTTCCCGTGCCTCGGATTCTTCCTCGCCCAAGGAACTCTCTACCGCAAGTTCTTCCGTGGGAAGTTTGGGCGTTACCAACTCAGCAGACGGTGGTGAGGAAGGAATTTCGACCGATAGGGACGCCGCCTCGGGCGCAGAAATGATTGTTTCCCTGTCATTTTCTCCTGCTTCTACTGGAATTTCGCCACTCACCTTAGCCGACGGCTCTAGGGTAACAGGAAGATCTTCCTTGACAGGTTCTAACGTTGGAGTAACCAGGGATTGAGCCGTGGGGGTAATCAGGGCTTGCATCATCTCGGGGGACAACTCACCCCGGACTAATTTTGAGAGGGTATCTTGGCCATTGGGTTGATAGTCAATCACGCGCACGGTGCTATTAAAGCCATTGACAACCAGATTGCCCTGCTCATCAATAAATTCCAGCTTGACCCAGTTTTTGCCTGGGGTAAACCCTTGCAGATAGACCGGTTGCCATTGATCCATCAAAAAACTCTCGCCATTAATGGTGACGCGAATGCGCCAGTCTGGAATCTTTTCATCGGCTTGGGCGGCGACATGCAAGGGGGCATTGGTTAAATAAAAATCTAATAAAATTGGCTCTGCCCCATAGCTCCCCTTGGGACGACTGTAGGTCAAGAGCGGCAAGGTCGGTTCCATAGTATTTTCGGCTGTTTTAGTCAGGACATGAAAGGTTGTTTGGGCAAAGGCTCCCTCATTTTTGAAGCTTTCGTGCCAAGGACGAACCGGAAATACCCGCAAGCTATGGGTTCCTGGGCTCAGATTTTCCAGGGTAATGAGTTGTTCAACGCCATATATTGATTGATAGGGTTTATTATCCAAAATAAGATGCAGGTGGGGCCCCATTTCTAGTTCCCCATTTTGAAATAGCGGAAAATCCTTGACCTGAAGTTTGATAGCAACGCTAGTTTCAGTCAGAAGTTGGTCTGGCACCGGACTAATAATTTTGACCTGGGGCTGAACTTGGTCAAAACTACGGTTCAGTTCTTGAATCGAGGCGGGGGGCGAGACTTCTTTTATTTTTGTGCTGGTGATGGGAGGAGTCACTGGACTCAGGGACGGCGGCGCTGAAGATAATGAACCGTTGGGCTGACACCCGCCTATTGATACTACTGCCACTAAAACTAATGACAAACTCATTGCTTTTATCCACCCTAACGCTGTCCGCCTTTGATTCTCTGACATAGGACCCCCCTCCACATGGTTTTCTGTAACGAAATATAGCGCAGTTCGTCAAGCCTGATCCGGCGATCATGGGGACGAATCAGTTCTCAACACAAATTGAAACGTCAAACTGAATTCTTAATATTTCTTAAAATAGAACAGAATTGACGCAGGCTATTGAAATTCCTCAATGTTTTGACCCTGAAAAGTTTCATTTTATTGCCAGGAAGGGGAATGTTACTTTTTGTTAAGAATGTGCCCATTGCCTTGACTTTTTAGTGAGTTTTCTGTGATTGCAACCTTTGCAAGACAAGAATCCGACTCATTTTTAAGTATTGTTACGCGCTCACACAGATGTCAAAGATAAGACCTATTATCAACTATTGATGTGTGTCGCTTGACAGACTAAATAAACGGGCAATCTAACCGTCACCGCTAGGAAGATAAAATGATTTGCTTTTTGACCTTCCTCTATTACACTATTCACAATAGGAAACCCTTAAGTTCATTGTCGAGAGAGGAGAACCCTCATGACAATTAGTCCTCCCGAAAGAGAGACAAAAGCCAAAATTGCAGTTGATAACAATCCGGTACCGACTTCCTTCGAGAAGTGGGGCAAACCGGGTCACTTCGACCGTACTCTCGCGAGAGGTCCCAAAACCACCACTTGGATTTGGAACCTCCACGCCAACGCCCATGATTTTGACAGTCAGACAAGCGATTTAGAAGATGTTTCGCGCAAAATTTTCAGCGCTCACTTTGGTCACCTGGCCGTTGTGTTTGTCTGGTTGAGTGGAATGTATTTCCACGGCGCGAAATTTTCCAACTACGAAGCCTGGTTAACTGACCCGACTCACATTAAGCCCAGTGCACAAGTGGTTTGGCCCATCGTGGGTCAAGGCATCTTGAATGGCGATGTAGGCGGTGGTTTCCATGGTATTCAAATCACCTCCGGATTATTTTACCTGTGGCGAGCCGCTGGCTTCACCGACAGCTATCAGCTTTACTGCACCGCCATTGGTGGTTTGGTTATGGCTGCCCTGATGCTGTTTGCTGGTTGGTTCCACTACCACGTCAGAGCTCCCAAGTTGGAATGGTTCCAAAATGTGGAGTCGATGATGAATCATCACTTGGCAGGATTGTTAGGTCTTGGCTCCTTGGGCTGGACTGGCCACTTGATTCATGTTTCTATCCCCGTCAACCAATTGTTGGATAAAGGGGTAGCAGCCAAAGATATTCCTCTGCCCCATGAATATATTTTGGACGCTGGCAAAATGGCGGAATTTTTTCCGAGCTTTGCCCAGGGCTTAACCCCCTTCTTTACCTTGAACTGGGGAGTCTACTCTGACTTCTTGACCTTCAAGGGCGGGTTAAATCCTGTTACCGGAAGTCTCTGGTTGACCGACGTGGCCCACCATCATCTGGCGATCGCCGTCCTATTTATTATTGCTGGTCATATGTACCGCACTAATTGGGGCATCGGTCACAGCATGAAGGAAATCCTGGAAGCACACAAAGGTCCCTTCACGGGCGAAGGTCATAAGGGTCTCTATGAAATCCTGACCACCTCTTGGCATGCTCAGTTAGCGATCAACCTCGCACTGCTAGGTTCCTTGACGATCATCGTGGCTCATCATATGTACGCGATGCCGCCCTATCCTTACCAGGCGACGGATTACGCTACGCAGCTATCCCTATTTACTCACCATATGTGGATTGGTGGCTTCCTAATCGTAGGAGCCGGTGCCCATGGCGCAATCTTTATGGTGCGGGATTACGATCCAGCCAAAAATGTTAATAACTTGCTGGATCGGATGTTGCGCCAACGTGACGCTCTTATTTCCCATCTCAACTGGGTATGTATTTTCCTTGGCTTCCATAGCTTTGGACTCTACATCCACAACGACACGATGCGCGCTCTGGGTCGTCCTCAGGATATGTTTTCTGATACCGCGATTCAACTCCAGCCCATCTTTGCACAGTGGGTTCAAAGCCTCCACACCTTAGCTCCCGGCGCTACCGCTCCTAATGCTTTAGCAACGGCTAGCTATGCCTTTGGTGGTCAAACAGTGGCGGTTGCTGGAAAAGTTGCCATGATGCCCATTACCCTCGGTACTGCGGACTTCATGGTTCACCATATCCATGCTTTCACAATCCACGTTACGGTCTTGATCCTCCTCAAAGGGGTGCTGTATGCCCGTAGCTCTCGTCTAGTTCCTGACAAGGCTAACCTCGGCTTCCGCTTCCCCTGTGATGGTCCTGGACGGGGTGGTACCTGCCAAGTATCTGGCTGGGATCATGTATTCCTCGGCCTGTTCTGGATGTACAACTCCCTATCGATTGTCATCTTCCACTTCAGTTGGAAAATGCAATCCGATGTCTGGGGAACAGTTGCTCCCGATGGCAGTGTGACCCATGTTACCCTCGGTAACTTTGCCCAAAGTGCGATCACCATCAATGGTTGGTTGCGTGACTTCCTCTGGGCTCAATCGGCTAACGTGATCAATTCCTATGGTTCAGCCTTGTCTGCCTACGGCATTATGTTCTTGGCTGGTCACTTTGTCTTCGCTTTTAGTCTCATGTTCCTCTTCAGTGGACGTGGCTATTGGCAAGAGTTAATTGAGTCCATTGTTTGGGCCCACAACAAATTACGTGTGGCTCCGGCAATTCAACCCCGTGCTTTGAGTATTATTCAAGGCCGCGCGGTGGGTGTAGCTCATTATCTCCTGGGTGGCATCGTTACTACCTGGGCATTCTTCCTTGCCCGTAGTATATCCATCGGCTAGACATTCTTTCTTAGGACTCGGGATTAGGGGTCTACGCTGAGCTAGTCATAGTTTGTCGCAGGATCCCTGAAACCCAGCCTAGGTATAACCAAAAGCGGTTTTAATGACGCTTTTAGTCCTTCCGCCAGCCTAACCTTTTGTGACGGTTGGTTTAACAAAAATCCGGAAATGAGCAGCACTTCTGCATTAGCCTCATTTTGCTTGCTTAACGTGGAGAATTTCCGAAAAAGCTATGGCAACTAAATTCCCCAAATTTAGCCAGGATCTCGCCCAAGACCCGACTACACGTCGCATTTGGTACGGGATTGCAACTGCCCACGACTTTGAAACCCATGATGGAATGACGGAGGAAAATCTTTACCAGAAGATTTTTGCCTCCCACTTTGGTCATATCGCCATCATTTTTCTGTGGACATCTGGCACGCTCTTCCACGTCGCGTGGCAAGGCAATTTCGAGCAGTGGATCCAAGACCCACTCAATACTCGCCCGATCGCCCATGCGATTTGGGACCCCCACTTTGGTGAAGGTGCTCTAAATGCCTTTACCCAAGCGGGTGCTTCTAACCCGGTTAACATTGCCTACTCTGGGGTTTATCACTGGTTCTATACCATTGGTATGACTACCAACCAAGAGTTATACCAAGGAGCAGTATTTTTACTTTTACTGTCTTCTGTATTTCTCTTTGCAGGTTGGCTCCACCTCCAGCCCAAATTCCGTCCTAGCTTGGCTTGGTTCAAAAATGCGGAATCCCGCTTGAATCACCACCTAGCCGGTTTATTTGGGGTTAGCTCCTTGGCTTGGGCTGGTCACTTGGTACACGTTGCCATTCCCGAAGCCCGTGGACAGCACGTAGGTTGGGATAACTTCTTGTCTACTCCCCCCCACCCCGCAGGGTTACTACCCTTCTTTACTGGGAATTGGGGCGTATATGCCGCAGACCCCGACACCGCTGGCCATATCTTTGGCACCTCCCAAGGCGCAGGAACTGCGATCTTGACCTTCCTGGGTGGTTTTCATCCCCAAACCGAATCTCTTTGGTTGACAGATATTGCCCACCACCATTTGGCGATCGCCGTGATCTTCATCATTGCTGGTCACATGTATCGTACCAACTGGGGTATTGGTCACAGCATCAAAGATATCCTCAATGCCCATAAAGGTCCTTTGACCGGCGCTGGACATACCAACCTGTACGACACCATTAATAATTCTCTACACTTCCAACTTGGTTTAGCGTTGGCTAGCTTAGGTGTTATTACCTCCTTGGTTGCACAGCACATGTATTCCTTGCCGTCCTATGCCTTTATTGCTAAGGACTACACCACCCAAGCGGCGCTCTATACCCATCACCAGTACATCGCTGGATTCTTGATGGTCGGTGCTTTTGCCCACGGTGCCATCTTCTTTGTCCGGGATTACGATCCGGTTGCCAACAAAAATAATGTTTTGGCGCGGATGCTCGACCACAAAGAAGCTCTGATCTCCCACCTCAGTTGGGTCTCGCTTTTCCTAGGTTTCCATACCCTCGGTCTCTACGTTCATAACGATGTTGTCGTTGCCTTTGGTACCCCTGAAAAGCAAATCTTAATTGAGCCTGTCTTTGCTCAATGGGTGCAAGCGGCATCGGGTAAAGCCCTCTACGGCTTTGATGTTCTGCTTTCTAATCCTGACAGCATTGCTTCCACCACGGGAGCGCCTTGGTTACCCGGATGGCTCGATGCCATCAATAGCGGCACCAACTCCCTCTTCTTGCCCATTGGCCCCGGCGACTTCTTGGTTCACCATGCGATCGCCTTGGGATTACACACCACCGTGTTAATTCTGGTCAAAGGTGCCTTGGATGCCCGTGGTTCCAAACTAATGCCGGACAAAAAAGATTTCGGTTATTCCTTCCCCTGTGACGGCCCTGGCCGTGGCGGTACCTGCGATATCTCTGCTTGGGATTCCTTCTACCTGGCCATGTTCTGGATGCTCAACACCCTGGGCTGGTTGACCTTCTACTGGCACTGGAAACACCTCGGAGTTTGGTCTGGTAACGTTGCCCAGTTCAACGAAAACTCCACCTATCTCATGGGCTGGTTCCGCGATTATCTCTGGGCAAATTCGGCTCAGTTGATCAATGGCTACAACCCCTACGGTGTGAATAACCTCTCGGTTTGGGCTTGGATGTTCCTCTTTGGACACCTCGTCTGGGCGACTGGATTCATGTTCTTGATCTCTTGGCGCGGTTATTGGCAAGAGCTGATTGAAACTATTGTTTGGGCTCACGAGCGCACTCCTCTGGCGAACCTGGTTCGTTGGAAAGACAAGCCCGTTGCTCTCTCCATTGTTCAAGGTCGTCTTGTCGGGTTGGCCCACTTCACCGTTGGCTACATCTTGACCTACGCCGCTTTCTTAATTGCTTCTACGGCTGGACCGTTCCGTTAAACAACTAGCCTCCATTTGCTAATTAAGTTCATCCCCTGCCCTTGTTGGTGGGGGATTTACTTTTCGGATAACTCAACGGTGATCGCCGGACAAATCAGGATACACTCAAACATAGTAAGTGCAGACAATGCGGTTGAGTAGATATGACAGCGCTCCAAAACCGTCCGTCGAAAAAGACTCTGAAAATCCGCTGGGAAAAACTGCCGGACGATTTTATTCTGCCCGATGATCCTGTGGAAAGTAATGTACAACCCCTTTTAGCCGCCGCTCTTCGGGAAGCTCTGGAACTGGCTGGCCTAATTTGGGAAGCAAGTCTAATTGCGACAAACTTTGGTATTTGCGCCATTGTGGACGAAAAAACCGTAGTTAAAGCCCCCGACTGGGTTTACATCCCCAGCGTTGAAACTCTTAAAGATGGAGTAATCCGTCGCAGTTATACCCCCAATGCCGAAGGCGATCGCCCCTTAATTGTGATGGAATTTATCTCGGAAACGGAGGGGGGAGAATATTCCATCAATCCCCACTACCCCTATGGCAAATGGTACTTTTACGAGCAAATTCTGCGGGTGCCCATCTATGTGATTTTCCACCCCAAAACTTCCTGCTTAGATGTCTATCGGCTCACAGACGGTAAATATCAACAGCAGGAGCTTGGAGCTGATGGTCGCATTTGGCTAGAGGAAATGGGCCTGTTTTTAGGGGTTTGGCAGGGGAAAAAAGCGGAAATGACCACTAACTGGCTGAGGTGGTGGGAGCATGATGGCAACCTCCTGCTCTGGGGGCGAGAGAGTTTAGACTTGGAACGGCAACGGCTAGCTGAAGAAAGACAAAAAACTGAACAGGAAAAACAGCGAGCTGAGCAGGAAAAATTACGGGCCGAAAAATTGGCTAGCAAACTGCGGGATCTGGGAGTTGATCCAGA
This sequence comes from Synechocystis sp., assembly GCA_041750255.1. Taxonomy (GTDB): domain Bacteria; phylum Cyanobacteriota; class Cyanobacteriia; order Cyanobacteriales; family Microcystaceae; genus Synechocystis. The sequence continues at coordinate 21,536 of JBGSZT010000014.1, read as the reverse complement.
TAGCTTATAGCCATCTTTCATCATTCTGGAGAGAAGAAATTAATACATTTTTAGAAACAGGGTTAGATTTTTATGCAACTCCTCCCTGTAGTGATTTATTCGTTTTGGTGATGATGCTCTCACGGAAGAGGGATTTGACCACTAGGACTAATTCGGGAGGGGATTGGTTGATTTATTTCGAGAAAAAGAGGGGACTTGGGCCGGTGCTACTCAAAATGAATGGTATAAAGAAAACCTTCAGCTTTTATCTGAATCACCGGCAAATCTAAAATCACAAGAGTTTAACTTAGAGGTAAGCGAACACCTCTGACAATTAACAATTGCATTATGCAAAAATAGTTTGTCTGAATAGTTAAGAGATTCTTCTTTCATTCCGTCGTCAAGCTCAATGCCACGGCTTCTGCCGCCTTAATGCCATCAATGCCCGCCGACAAAATGCCGCCGGCATAGCCCGCCCCTTCCCCCGCCGGATATAATCCCACGGTATTAATGCTTTGATAATGCTCATTGCGTTTGATGCGGAGGGGAGATGACGTCCGGGTTTCGACCCCGGTTAATACCGCATCATCCATGGCAAAGCCGTGAATTTGTTGATCAAAGGCGGGAATCGCTTCGCGGATGGCGGCGATGGCGTAGTCCGGTAAACTTTGACTCAAGTCCCCCAATTTAACCCCGGGTTTATAGGAGGGATAGACTGACCCAAAATAAGTAGAGCGGCGATCGCCTAAAAAATCCCCCACCAATTGCCCTGGTGCTTCGTAGGTTCCACCACCCAAGACAAAGGCTTGTTCTTCTAAATACCTCTGTAAGGCAATCCCCGCCAAGGGCCCACCGGGATAATCCTCTGGGGTAATACCCACGACAATGGCGCTATTGGCATTGGATTCATTGCGAGCATACTCGCTCATGCCATTGGTAACCAAGCGCCCCGGTTCCGAGGCCGCCGCGACCACTTTTCCCCCCGGACACATACAAAAGCTATAAACCGATCGCCCGTTTTGGCAATGATGAACCAACTTATAATCCGCAGACCCCAGGCGATCATGGCCGGCCTGGTCACCAAAGCGACACTGATCAATCAAGGATTGCGGATGCTCAATGCGAAAACCAATGGAAAAGGGTTTGGCTTCTAGGTAAACGCCCCGATTCTCAAGCATCTCAAAAGTATCACGGGCGCTATGGCCTACGGCCAAGACCAGATGATTGGTAGCGAGGTATTCGTCGTCTTCTAGGCTGACCCCTTGCACCTGTCCTTGCTCAATATCAATATCTACCACTCGGCTTTGAAAACGAATCTCCCCGCCCAGGGCTTCGATGGTTGCCCGCAGATTTTGCACGATTTTAGCGAGACGATAGGTGCCAATGTGGGGTTTATTAATGTAAAGAATTTCCGAGGATGCGCCGGCGTTAACCAATTCCGTCAAGACTTTGCGCCCGTAATGGTGGGGGTCTCTCACTTGGCTATAGAGTTTCCCATCGGAAAACGTCCCCGCTCCGCCTTCACCAAACTGGACGTTAGATTCAGGGTTAAGGCGTTTTTTGAGCCAAAAGCCAAAGGTATCCACACTGCGCTCTCTCACGGATTTTCCCCGCTCTAGCAACAACGGACGAAAGCCCATTTGAGCCAGGAGTAGACCCGCAAACATACCACAGGGCCCAGTGCCAATCACAATCGGGCGCAGAGTTTCTTTTCCAGATGCCTGGGCCACCATACGATAGTCCATATCTGGCGTTAGAGTAACGTGGGGGTCTTTTTTAAAGCGTTGGAGGAGTTTTTTTTCCTGGGGCGTCTCAATGTCAACAATATAAACGAGTAGAACATTTCCCTTTTTTCGGGCATCATAACTGCGTTTATAGATCCTATAGCGACTCAACTCCTTTGCCGTAATCGACAGTTTTTTGAGAATCGCCTCGTCTAGGGCAGACTCAGGGTGATCCAACGGCAGTTTAATTTCACTCAGGCGTAACATGGCTAGGGGTGACCAATTAGAGACGAGTATTCTAACAAATGTCGGCGCAAAACCTCTGACTTCACCATAATTGGACAGTGGAAGCCGATAAGAAAGCTTTAAAATGGAAGTTTAAATAAGATGGACTACACCGCCCTATGATTGACCCCAAGGCTTCCACCCCAGCGAATAACGAAAAAGAAGAAATTGCCATTCAGCTTGACGCCGAATTATTGGAGCAACTTCAGCACTTGACCACAGAGCCCAGTCGCGTGATCGAGACGGCAATTAAACAATGGCTCCGGGGAGAAAAAGAGCGCGATGAAGACCTCAGTCGCACGCTCCGCCGCAACCCTCCCGTCCCTCCCCGTGGTGAATGGAATGATTAAACCTGGGTTTTACTCAAAATTCAGGTCAAAATAAGAAAAAGTCCCGTCAAAGATCACACTTTTAAAATATATAATTACTAGTCTTCCCTATGACTGCCACTCTTTCAGCCCAAGACCTATTCCGTACTGCCTACGAAAATCGTTATACCTGGGATGACGCTTTTCCCGGTTACCGCGCCCAGCTTACCCTCAAACAGGGTGATGAATCTTATCAAGGCCAGATTCAGGTGAATGCCGACTTAACGGTAAGTATCACCGGCATAGAGGACGAAGCCGTCCAAGAAAGCGTTTATAATCAATTGCGCGATATTGTCACCCATCGCAAACGCAGTTCCTTCGACAAATCCCACGGCAAAAACCAATTTAGCTTTGGCGATACCGACCCCACTGGAGCTCAGGAAATTCGGGTGCAGGGGGATGCCATGGGCTCGAACTACAAAGTACGGGGTCAAGAAATTTGCCAAGTCAGCCGAGTCATGGGCCCCATGGCTTTTACCATCAATACTGAAGAAAGTCTCAATACGGGCAACGGCTATATTGCCATCAAGTACCATGCCATTTTTCGTAATCCTAAAACCAATGAGTTGAAGGGAAAACGTAATTTTGTCGAGCGCTACGATGTTCTGGGCGGTTATTATTTACCCGTGCTCCAGGAAATTGAAGCCATTAACCCTGATAGCGAGCCACTAAAAACACAATTTATTTTCACCGATTTAGAATTATTGTCGAACTAGCTGAGTCTAAACGCTAGGATCAACAAATAAACCACTGAACAATCGTTAACTGAGGTTAATAATGGAACTCACCCTAGAAAATGTAGAAACTGTTTTGGATGAACTACGTCCCTATCTGATGGCAGATGGCGGCAATGTAGAGGTGGTTGACCTGGATGGCCCCATCGTTAAACTTCGTCTCCAAGGTGCCTGTGGGTCTTGTCCTAGCTCGACCATGACTCTAAGAATGGGCATCGAGCGTAAGTTACGGGAAATGATCCCTGAAATTGGTGAAGTAGAACAAGTTTTTTAGTTTGTTCGTCAAGTTCTTGTCCTTCTTCTGCCATGGAGAAGGACTTTTTTGATCACTCAGATTTCGCTTGAATTAATTCGATTTTGTAGCCTGTGGGGTCTTCGACAAAGGCAATGACGGTGGTGCCATGTTTCATGGGGCCGGGTTCTCGGCTGACTTTGCCGCCCTGTTGTTTAATCTTTTCACAAGTACCATAAATATCCTCAACGGCGATCGCCACATGGCCGTAGGCATTACCTAACTCGTAGTGGTCTACTCCCCAATTGTAGGTAAGCTCAATCACCGCATCCTCGGATTCATTACCATAGCCAACAAATGCCAGGGTAAACTCCCCCGTCGGGTAATCCTTTTGACGTAGAAGGCTCATGCCCAAAACATTACAGTAAAAATCCAACGATTTTTCTAAATCCCCAACCCGAAGCATCGTGTGAATAATTCGCATCATTAAAGCCCTTGAAGATCAAAAACACGACGATTCTACCAAAAAAAACTGTCCTCCCCGAGCAGGAGAAGACAGCTTCATTTAAATGAAATAGTTTGAAAACGATTCTAAATCAAATCACAGAGATTAGAACTTGAAGGTTGTCCGAAGAACACCAACCCAGATGGTGGAGTTGTTGCTGTTGGCTTCGGGAGAAAGAATGGCATAAACACCCGGAGTAATCTGGATGTTTTTGTTGATGGGGAACTGGTACTGAGCTTCGATGATATAGGGAGCACTCCGATCATTGGAGATCAAATCACCGCTCAGGCTACCAACGTAGGGGGCAAAGGGCATTAAGCCACCGCTGAAGGACAGAACGGCACCTTCTTTACCCAGGTCAAGGATAGAAAGAGCGGCGTTCCAAGTCCAAAGGTCAGCCCCTAAACCATCACGGCTACCGCCATGGGCTTTTGCTTCAGCATAGCCACCCCAAGCAGAAAGGTTGAAGGTTTTGTTGATTCTCCAGTTACCTTGGAGGTTGTAGGAGTCAACACTAGTCGGTGTACCATAGAAAGGGTTGCTAGCAACAGAACTACCGGTGCTGGAAGTTAGGTTGACAGCATCACGTCTGTAATACTTATGTAGATAGCTGACGCCCAGACCCAAATCTTTAGTGGGCTTCCAGTTGATTTGAGCACCAGTACTGTAACTACCACCAAAGAAGCCACGGCCAGCGGTAGGACTGCTAGCGTCACCATCATCCGCAAGGTAGGTTGCAACAATGTTAAATTCCTTGCTGAACGCGTATTCGAGAGACGCACCAGCACCTTCGGGTCCGCGGTTAACAAAGGGGTTATAGCGATTAAATCGGCTTAACGAACCGGTGTCGCCGCTAGCTAGATAGGGGTTATAGGTTTGGAAGACATCATCTAGAGCCAAACCACGGGGACCGACATAGGCTTTAATATTGCTACCGATGGGGAAACGGTACCACAATTTATTGAGGTCAACGTTGTTATCAGGAGAAGACCCATCAAAGGATAAACGAGCCATGTTAGTGCCGGTGGGGCCAGAAAGGCTAGGAACGCTACCCGCTTGTAACCGGGTTTTTAAGAGGTCTTTACCGGTGAAGCTGGTGTCAAAGTTTAAACGAACACGACTGGAGAAGGTAGCAATTTCATCTACATCAGCCGGAGCAGAACGACGACCTTGGTTTAAACGGTCTTGTTCACGCCAGTTGATGGCTTTCTGTCCACCCCACTGATCGGCAATAGCAAAAACGGCGAGGCCGTTAAGTTTAGTGGTAGTAGAGAATTGATGGTCTTCGAGGAAGGAAACGCGGCTTTCTAGGTTATCAACACGGGCACCGAGGGCGGCGAGCTCGGCTTCAAATTCTTGCATCAAGCGTTTTAGCTTGTCGATGTCTTCACGAAGAACCGCTACATTTTCTTGGATGAGACGTTCCATCACGTTCATACAAGCATTCAGACCAGCAGCAAACTCCCAACGAGAAAGGGCGCGGTTACCACGGAAGGTGCGGTCAGGATAGCCGACGATACAACCGTAACGTTCAACTAGGCTTTGGAGTGCTTCAAAGGCCCAAGCGTCAGGAGAGACATCACGGAGCTCACTGACACTAGTAACTTGAGACATGCCTTGGTCATCACCAAGGTTGGCATCAAATCGTTTTAATTCTTGACGACGACGTAGTTGCTCTAGGCTGTCGGCTTGAGGTGCGGCAACACCGGCTTTGGTTACATTGTCTTGGGGCGCAGCAATAGCGCCTTGAAGAGACATAAAAGATGCTCCCATAGCAACGGGAACAGCCTTAAGGATAAGATTGAAAGTTTTATTCATGGTTTTAATGATCCTCACACCGGAGCGAATGAAATGTGCTTGATTCTTAGAGACTAGGGACTTCAGACATCGCATAGGGAGATTTTTAAACTCACACCGAAAATGTAAGAAAATATTTCCCTTACGCCATTATATCTAATTGTTCACAAATTTCAAGATCTAAATTTTAAATTCGAGCCTAAATAGGGGTGGATTAAGCCGAAATAAAGAGCTATTGACACTTAATCTGACTTAAACCAGGTGGCAAAATGGTCAAAGAGAACTATCTCTTAATTAATCTTCTCTTAACCATTTACTTTTTTCGGATGAGCCCTCCGAGACGTTAGCAGACAAAATCCAGTCCCTAGGACCGTTTACCTGTCACGATATAGGAAACACGCTGGGCAATGTTCGTCGCATGATCAGCCATACGTTCTAGGTGGCGAATGACTAGGGTTAGGAGAACGATGGGTTCCACGACTCCTTTAATATCACGCTGATGTGCCAATATATAATACAAATCTTCGTAGGACTGGTCAACGGTATCATCTAGTTGCTTGACTTTTGGCCCTGCATAGACATCTAGCTCAACCAAAGAGACAAGACTGACTCCTAACATATTCTGGGCATGGCGGGACATGACGGCAATGCGAGGTAAGCATTCGTGGGGAGGATAGGGCATAAGTTTCATGGAAATCTCGGCCAAATCCTTGGCGTAGTCCCCGATGCGTTCGAGATCTCGTACTAGTTGCATAAAAGCACTGAGGACTCGCATATCTTGAGCAACGGGTGATTGTAGAGTCAGGAGAGTTGAACATTCATGCTCAATTTGACGATAGTAGGCATCCACTTGTTTGTCTAGATTTTTAATTCGAGCCGCATAGTCGAGGTGATTTTCAAATAACGTTTGATGACTTAGGCGAAAAGATTCTTCTACCAGGGCCCCCATGCGTAGGACATCTTGTTCGAGACGTTTGAGAGACCGTTCAAAGTGGGTGCGTTCGGGATAGTGAATATGATTAGAAAGAGACACAAGCGGCATACTTTTTTGTAATATTAACAGCTTTGACTTTAAATCTAGAGTCAAAGCAATAAAGAAAATGTTCTTAATAAACTAATTTCTAAGATTAAGCTACGGGCATTAATGTTTTTTTATGGATTCGTTAAGGTTAGTTATGGATTTAATATGAAATCGTTAAGTGAGCCAACCTTTTATTATTATTATTTACCTTGGTCAAAAAAACAAATGAATACCCCTGGGGCGGCCTGCCTATAGGCCAACAAAGGTAGACAAAGTCGATTTTTGATAGCATGGCACCACACGATGAAAAAAACCTACCCATGGCAGACAAAAACAAGATTTCTCAGTCTGAGTTGATGACTCAACTTTTGAGCACCATTAGCGAATTGGAGCAAGTCGTTGCATCCCTGGAGTCTGGCAGTTTAAATGAATTACAAGCCAGCCAGGGCTCACGCACTGTTTCAGCCCTGATTTCCGCGAGTGAACAATTATCTGAATTTTGTGAAATAGTTCCTTTCTTCCCCGTCAATACTCCGAGCGAGGAATCTGCTCTGCCACGCGACGAAATAGAGATGGAGGAGGAGATACAAGGTATTGACCGGGTTCTTCCCAGTTTTGGGACCTGGCAACGGGGTTGGGCTTTTTTGTTGCAAAAAGTTCGGAGTATTCTGCCTCAGGCTATCAATACCAAATTATCTGATTGGGGCTTGACCAGTATTCTCAGTATTTTGCTGGTATCTGTATTGATTTTTTCGGTTTTGCTTTTGCCTAAGCCGGTGTCAGATAGTTATCCAGTCTCCCCTCCCCTTACATCACCAGGTCTCGGTCCAACGGCTGTTGCCAATCAATCTGAGCTGACTCAGGGCGAGAATCCTCCTGTTTTAGAGGCTCCCGCTGACCCTCTGCCGGTGGAGCTGGCCCCTGCGATAGAAACCCCTCTAACCCCGGAACAAAGCTTACTCGCCTATATTCAGCAAGGCATTGTGAGCTTGACGACCCAATATCCTCCGGGTCTGATCCAGACCATGGAGCCAGATTTTGCTAATAATCGCTTGATTTTAACCATCGGAGATGAGTGGTACAATTTAGCCTCCCAGAAGCAGGATAGTTTGACCCAGAGTATTTGGGGGCGTGCTCAGAAATTGTCATTTCACAAATTAGTCTTGGTAGGTCAGGATGGGGCGTTGGTGGCCCGCAGTCCGATCGTTGGCAAGAATATGGTTATTTTCCGGCGACTATCCTGAATTAGTCGATGTTTTGCCCGTTGCGGGTGTCCCCCTTACGGATAAAATACTTTAATGTTCCCGAGCCTCTTCAGGCGTTGTTTCTTTCCGTTTTGATAAACCCTTTTTGGAGACCCCTCAATGTTAAAAAAATTATTTGGCGGCAAAAAAGACGAATTTTTCATCCAAATGGATGACTCCAAGACCCCGATCGCCAAAGCCCCAGAAATTAAGGCTCCGGTAGAGTCCCCTGAACCTAAGGTTGAGGCGTTGGCCGCTCCTAAGTCTACGAAAAAATCGATTCAAAAAACTGCGACGAAAGCCTCAGCACCTACGGTGGAGATCCCGGCCCCTCGTCCTGAGCCGGTACAGGTCGAATTTGCCAATCAATATTTGATTACGCAAACCTTGGTGCGTCGTCTACCCGGCCCCAGCTTGAATAAGTTTAAGGATATGGCTCGTCAAGTCAAAACCCGCTAGGCAATTTTTGAACAACTTTTTTAGACCAACCCAGGGGTTCTCTGGGTTTATTTTTGGGTGTTTTTTACCTTGTAGCTCAGAACAAAACGCGAGAGGATTTTTGATCAAACCGGCCACCGATGTCTAGCTATCTGAAACCCTACCGAACCCTACCCATTCTTGACTGTGGTGAACCACTGATTCCCATCGCTATTCCTTCGATTGTGCTGGTAGATCCGGCTCCCTACGCTCAATTAGGGGCTGACTATGGCGGCAAATCTCCCTACCAATTACGGTCTGGTGTGGTGCAAGCCTTGGCCCAGGCTCAGCACGCCCTAGACCAGGAAGCCCCCGGCTGGAAATTACAAATATTTGATGCTTACCGCCCCCTGTCCGTACAACAATTCATGGTGGACTATACCTTTGAGCAACTCCGCCAAGCCTCGAATGCGGTCCACCCCTTGAACCCAAGCGAGCAAGACGAACTATTAGCTCAGGTTTATCAGGTCTGGGCCATGCCTAGTGATGACCCCGCTACGCCGCCGCCCCACAGTACAGGCGCGGCTCTGGATTTAACCATTGTGGATGACCAGGGACAGGCGATCACCATGGGAGGGGAGATTGATGAACTATCGCCCCGGTCGTTGCCCCAGTATTATGCTCACTCTGGTGATTCTCTGGAACAAAACTATCATCGGCATCGCCGTTTATTAAATCGAGTCATGGAGACGGCGGGATTTTTGCGTCACCCCGAAGAATGGTGGCATTTTTCCCTGGGGGATCAATTTTGGGCCTGGCAATATAACCAGCAACACCTGGAAAATCCAGTCATTGCCCGCTACGGACGAGTGGACTAGCTATGATCAAAAAAGCCCTAGTTGAGGTAACAATATGGCCGTCAAAAAACAATTTAGTAGTTTTCAAGATATGCTCTTCCAGGCTACCAAGCCGGTTTTGGTGGACTTCTATGCGACCTGGTGCGGTCCCTGCCAAATGATGGCTCCGATTCTGGAGGAGGTGAGTTCGGCCCTTGGCGATCGCCTGCAAGTTGTGAAAATCGATACGGACCGCTATCCCAAGTTAGCTTCCCAATTCCAAGTCCAGGGATTACCGACGTTGATGCTATTCAAGCAAGGCCAACCTGTACATCGCATTGAGGGCGTTCAACCGGCGTCTCAACTGATTCAGGAACTTAATCGCCTGATTTAAGCTGAAGCCGCAGGGTTTGGATCCGAGTCCGCAGGGCCGGCCAATCTTGACGTTCTACCCAATCTGCCGGAAATAATTGCCCGGATAGGCCAACGGCGATCGCCCCCGATTGGAGAAACGAACGAGCATTCTCGAGGGTCACGCCCCCGGTGGGGATCAAGGGAATGGTGCCGAGGGGCCCTTGCAAAGCTCGGAGGTAGTCTACACCGCCCACAGCTTGAATGGGAAAAACTTTGACGGCACTGGCTCCGGCTTGCCAGGCAGTAATGATTTCTGTGGGGGTCAAGGCACCGGGAATCATGGGAATGTTGGCTTGGGTGGCTTGCTCGATCAGGGCCAAATTGACGTGGGGCGTGAAACAAAATTGACTGCCACAGGCGATCGCCTGGGTTAACTCTGCTGAGGTTAAAACAGTGCCGGTTCCCACTTGACAATGGGGCAATTGTTGGCGTAGCTGGGCAATCACGTTGGCGACCTCAGTTGTATTCCAAGTAATTTCGATTAAACGAAGACCGGCGTCCGCGGCTACCCCCGCTAAGGTAATCGCTAATTGGGGGGACTGGGTGCGAATTACGGCGATAATGCGTTTTTGCTGTAATTGGTCACACCAGGCTTGCTGGAGAGGGGTGAGTGCAGTCAAAATCTCTCCCGTTTTTCTAGATGGGCTTGGATCTCGGCGGGCGATCGCCAGACAGGGCGTAATTTATTTTGGGCGTAGAGGGCTAGCTGGTCACCATTGTGGCGAGACTGGGGCTGGCTGGCATTGCCGTAGACCACCAAACTTTCAGCCCGGACGGGGTCAGCAAACTCCACCGCTGAGACATAACTATCCCCGGCGATCGCCTGAAACGTTTGCTTGGGCAAAGATTTTAGTTTTAAAACTCGAAAACTACCCAAATAACCGGGCCCACCTTGGGCCGCCAGGGTCAGATTACCCGCCGACATTTTAACCACCTCTCCCCAAGGCACATCCAGCGCACCGTAGAGAAGCTTCATTTGAGCCGCCACGCCTTCCAACACTGCCAGAGACGTATTTAGATCCGCCAAGCCGGCGGGAGTATTGAGGGGGTCTTCCGGGTTCCAGGGACGGGAAAACATCCGCTGGGGGTCGAGGGTCAAGGCCCAGAGCATAAACAAAACGGCCCCGCGACTATCGGCATTGGTCTGATGATCCCATTGTTCTAAAACCTGGGCCGCTTCGATGCCAATGGGATTGGCTAAGAGTTTGGCGGCGGGAATCAAGAGCGGCAGAGTCCGGTCGGCTAATTCTAGTTGGGTAGAAAAGCTCTTGTTGATCAGTTGATTCAAACTAAGTTTATTTTTATCTAACAGGAGTTTGAGGGAACGCTGAGTCCGAAACAACTCCAGCGCATCGGTTAGGGTCGGACCCGCTAGATTTTCACTGTAATTCTGGGGCTTGAGTTGGCTAGGAAAGGTACTGGTCCAAGGCGGGTCATTGCTGTTTTGGAGCCAGCCAGTACTCGGATTTTTGAGTTTGGGTAATTCGTCGTAGGATAGATACTCTTGCCATAGGTCTTTTGTGCTACTAGCCGGGCGTAGTTTACCCCAGTCTTGCCACGTGCCGCTACGCTTGGGAGCGAGGGCATTATAAAGATAAAAAATCGTCCCCTGGCGATCGCCGTAGAGAAGATTAAACATCGGCACTTGCAAGCGTTGTACGGCGGATTCAAAGTCTCGGAAGGTTTTGGCTTGCCCCATTTGCCAAAATTGCTCCAGGGCAAAGGGACGGTCTAGTCCTGCCACTTGGACAGCAAGGGCTCGTTGGTCTTGTTGGGACAAAATAACCCCGGCATCACTGCCTAAAACATCCCATTCCAAGAGTTGGGGTTCCCCCTGGGGCTGGCGAATCTTCAGGGTTTGACGTTGACGCTCAAAGGGTTTGACCTGGCCATTCCAGAGGTAGCCGTCCTCCTGCAATTTTAATTCATAAAAACTAACGTTATGGGGTTGGTTCACCGTTAAGCTCCAGCCCAAATCATCATTAAAGGCGATCGCCATGACCGGCATTCCCACCAGGGCCGCACCGCTGAGATTAATCCCCGGTGCAGTTAATTGAGCTTCGTACCAACGAAAAAGCCCGCCCCAGGGCAGGTGAGGATTGGCCAACAATAAACTTTTACCCGAGCTAGATTTTTGGGGCGCAATGGCCCAGGCATTGGAGCCGCCTTCGGGAGGGGGCAAGGGTTGAGAATTTTTGATGCTTTCGAGTTGTTGGGGATTGGTCAAAAATTGAAAATAAAGCACCCGTTGCACATGGGCCATGACATCAATCCCCGTAACAGGTAGGACTAACTGGTGATCTGCGCTAATTTCCTGGGGATGTTGACGGGCATAATTATTAATTCCTTCGGCAAAGGCGTCTAAATTGGCCTGCATAGCCGGGGTCTGGGCACTGTACCAAGTTTTTGCCCGTTCTGGAATGCCCATTAATTGTACATATTGATCCGAGGCTAATTGCTCAATGCCGCCATACTCCGCCGCTTGTCCCCGTGCTTCGGCGTAGAGTCGCAAAATCAAATTGCCATGACTCTGGGCCTGGGCCCAACCAAAGGCACGAAATAAACTCGTTTGATCCGGCGCGGAAATATGGGGCACGCCCCAGGTATCCCAGAGGATTTCGGTTTGTCCCCGGCTCCACCCAGGCATTGTCCACCCCATGGCGATCGCCGTGATAGCGGCCAGTAGCCCCAAGATTACTCGTTTTAACACTCCAAAACTCCGGGTTGATGGGGATTAAAATAACGCGCCGCTGAGGTGCAGGTTTCTTGAATTTCCACCGAATGCAGTCCTTCTAACCCCGCTTGGCTCAATTTTTCGTAGACCCAGGCGGCGATCGCCTCACTGGTGGGGTTTTCGAGGCCTGTGCTTTCATTAAGATAATAATGATCTAAATAATTTTCCACCAGGGGTTCCAAGATCGTCGTAATTTGGCCAAAATCCATGACCATACCCTGTTGGGGCCCGCTGGTTTGCAGGCGATCGCCTTGGACATAGACACGACCCAGCCAACTATGGCCATGGAGACGGCGGCATTTGCCATCATGGTGGGGCAAGATATGAGCCGCTTCAAAGCGAAATTCTTTATAAATTAGCCACATAGGGTCACAAATCACCAAAATCTAAGCGTTGCCAAGCGATTTCACCATCAGGGGTTCTATCGTGCCAACGGAGGAGTGTTGCCGGACTGCCGACTGCCAATCCCCGTTGCCCCAGGGCCCGCCGAGGGGATTCCGTCGCTAAGGCGATCGCCGTTTCAGCAGGACAGAGCTTCCAGCCTAGCAAATTTTTCACCCCCGCCAACAGCGACAGGGTCGTTCCCGAGAGTGTCCCATCCAACAGCCTGGCCGTTCCCTGGGAAACCTCAATTTCCCGGTCATCCCAAGGATAATGCCCATCGGATAACCCCAAGGGAGCAAGGGCGTCACTCACCAAAAAGATTTTTTCTGTCACATCCCGACGCTGGAGCAGGAGGTGCAACATCAACGGATCAACGTGCTTACCATCGGCAATCAACCCACAGGCGATCGGCGAATGATAAAGCGCGGCTCCCAAGAGTCCGGGCTGACGATGATGCAAACTCGGCATGGCATTAAAGGCATGGGTGACTAAGCTCGCTCCCAGGTCAAAGGCGGATTGTGCTTGCTCTGCCGAGGCTTGGGAATGCCCCACACTCACCTGAATTCCAAGGTTAACTAAGTAGGGAATCACCGTGTCACTAGGGTCTAGTTCCGGTGCTAGCGTGATTATTTTTACCAAGCCCAAATGGTCTCCCAACACCTGTTGAACCCTGGTGAGGGTCAGGGGTAGAAGATATTGGGGAGGATGCGCCCCGCACTTTTCAGGGTTAAGAAACGGCCCCTCTAGGTGAACCCCCCAAATTTTGGCTCGATTCGGGCTAGATTGCTCCTGGCAGTAATGCTCAAGAACAGAAAGGGCGCGGTCAAAATTTTTAAGAGATGTTGTAACCAGCGTGGGTAAAAAGGCATCAACGCCCTGGTGCCAAAGAAACTCACAAATTTTTTCAAGTTGGGGAAAATGCTCTGGGGTAAGGTCGGGAAAAGCGAGACCCAGTGCCCCATTGATTTGCAGATCCACCCCACCGAGGGAAAGCCAATCTCCTTCTAGATCGATCACCAGGTTTGTATCAAGATCCAGCCAATGGGCTTGGGGATGGAGGGCAGTAATCATATCCTGGTCAATATCAAGGGAATAGAGTCCTGTATGACCGACAAGTTGCGCGTTAATCAGTTGAATGGGCATAACGTTGAATTTACAGGATTACCGAAAACGGGCCTCTTCGGAGCTTAGAGAATACAGTCCCCAAGGTTGGCCGCCAAGCCGAATTTAGAGTGTTTCTGCACCACGTTGCCAAGATCTTAAGTTAAACAAAGGAAAAAGGGTAGTGCATCGAGATATGGTGGGTGAGGTAAAGTTAGTGAGACCTCACAATTGTGAGTATCATTAGAGCCGGTAGTCAACGAGCGCAACTCGTACACAATGCCAAGGTTCAAGCCGTTGAAACATTGGAGCACACCAATGGGATTGTGCGGCAACAAACGGGACGATGGCACCGTAGACAAAAAGGCGTTGCTGATTTGCAATATGAATCTCTAAAAATACCACTTTTTAAACCTTGATTCAAACTACCTTCTGGATATGTGCAAGGTTCGCATTCATACCTGAATTAAGCAACGCCAACAAAAAAAGTTTGGCAAATTGTGGAATCAAATCAAAGTGACGACTAGACTTGTCGTGAGCTACTTTAACTGGATTTGGCTACACAGAGTCGGTTCAGTAACACGGCGGCGCAACGAGCAGGGTTAGCCCCTTGTCCGTGGACTTGGCGAGACATCATCACATTCCCCATGATAATTTTGATGCACTACCAAATAAGAGTTGAAGGTTCTATTTAATTTCAACAAGCCAATTTTGATGACAATGACCAACGAAAGAATAGAACTTCGCGACAAAGAGAAAACAACTGATCACTAAACTAAAAAGATAAGGAGAAAAGTCAGTATCCTAGAGGAGTCGGAATTGCTCAGGATTTATGCGCCTTACCCCCAACGCCCAAAAAATTTTGCAGACCGAAGTTGAACAGCTTGCACAATCTCCGCATTTAGATGTTCAACGGGATATTGTGACCAAACGCTTGCATAAACTCAGCCAGGAGCCGGGCAACCCCCTGGCTAAGGCAGAATTAGAGCAAGTGGTCACGGATTTATTTCCCCAATTTAATCCCAAGGTGATCGACCGCGCCGCCCAGGCCAACAAGAATAATAAATTCAAGCTAGGGCTAAAGATTACCGCCGCCTTGGGGATCGGAGCCCTGGGGCTTTCTGGTTTGGTCTGGCTAGTGAATTTACCCTATCCGATGATTCGTCGCCCCGTAGCCAGGGTGGCTCCGCTTTTACTTTTGCCTAGCTATATCACTATGGACCGCAACTACCGAGAGGCGATCGCCCATGTCGAGCAAGCAGATCAGTTGGTAAATAATGCCACCAGTGCCGCTGATATTAATTTCGGAGCCGAGAAGGTCAAATTGGCCCAGTATAATCTCGACCAACTCCCCGTCTGGTTTTTGGGCTATGAACCCGTCAAAATCTGTACCTTTATGGGCTGTTCTTGGAACTTTACCTTCGATGAGTTTAGTCGTGCCCGCACCCAGATAGGACGCATGGATGCGCGTATTTTCCAAGAAACTAATGCCTTGGGTCAACTGCAAGCGGCGGAAACCACCATTCAAACCGCCAAAACCAGCTATTCCAGTGCCCTGAATCCCCAGGCGCAAAGAACGGCGATCGCCGATTGGCAGAGTGGCTTAAATCTATTCAACCTAATTCCGGCTAAAACCCTGGCGGGCAGTCAATCCCAGGAGAAATATAAAGCCTACGCCCAGGAATTTCAACAGGTCGCGGGTCAAGTGGCAGGCAGTAGCCAAACTCAAACGATGATCGCGGCGGCCCAACAATTTGCGACCCTAGCCCAACAGGAAATGGCGAAACCGAGTCTGACGGTGGCAGAATGGCAACAAATCCAAACCCTATGGCAGGAATCGATCCAACGCCTTCAGCAGGTGAAAGCCCAGGATGGTGACTACCTCGCCGCCCAACAGTTTTTGGCCAACTATACCCAACAACTGGGCAAAACTCAAACCAGGCTCCAACAAGAACAAACCGCTGTGCAGTCCCTAGAACGTGCCCAAGAGCAAATCCAAGCCCTGATTGCTAACCAATCGACCCAACCTAGCCCGCAACAGCGCAATCAACTGATTAGCCAGCTCAATGGCATCATTACCCAACTGCAAAAGATTCAAGCCGGCACAACTCCCTACTCCAACGCTCAAGAATTGCTCAAGCAAGCCCAGGACACATTGAGTAAACTTTAGGTATCCGCTTGAATGCGTTGAAAGGAACGACTAAATTTGGGCGGCAGGGGTAGATCCTGACGTTCATGGAAATCCTGTTGTACCTTGTAGGTCAGACGGGGGGATACTTGGCGCACGATTTCTGTCAAGAGGCGATCTCCAGTGGAACAAATCAACCCCAAGGGTAATTTGTAAATATAATTGGGGAATTGAACCGCTACCTTCATGCTTAACGTCCATTCCACGCGGGTGATGGTCTCCGGCAAGGGTAGGGATTGTTTTTGGAAAAAACGGGCTAATTCTGGCGCAAATTCCGAGGAAGGCACCTCCAATAAGGACATGACGGCATCATAGTCCACCTCGTAACCCAGATAGGTTGCATCGGGTATGGGGATGGTATGCATCCAATATTTTCCCTCCTGGGGCGGTTCCAAAACCACTGCCATCTGGGGTTCCACCTCAAACCCGAGGGCCCCAAATTGACCAACGGTTAAAACATAGCCATTTTCCCCCAGGGGGTCTACCGTCATGGGCTGCGCACAGCGACAAAACCAACCCTGGTGAGCTTGCAAATACTCCGCCACATGGTCATTGGGGGCGAACATATCCATTTTGCCGACAAATTGGGTGCGGAAGTCAATCGGCTCAAATTCTGATGCTTTGAGGGATTCATCAGCTATAGGGGAAATCGGATCGAGGTTAGTCACGGAACCTTGCATAGAATTTATCTCATCCTGTAGTGTAATCGGCCGGGACAAAAAAATCAGAAATTTAGACGGAGGGGTCAACAACAGGGTTCACAAAACTTCATAGAATAGAATGGAGCGGCGGTCATTACTCCAGGAGTTATCAGCATGAAAGTATTAGTGGTCGGAGCAACGGGCGAAACCGGGCGTCGTGTGGTACAAACCTTGGTGGAGCGACACATTAGCGTCCGGGCCATGGTGCGGAACGTTGACCAAGGCAAGGCCATTTTGCCGAAGGAGGCGGAGATTGTGGCTGGGGATGTACTCCAACCCGAAACCCTGACCTCGGCCCTAGCGGATTGTACGGCCGTCATTTGTGCTACGGGAGCCAAACCAAGTTTGGATGTAACAGGGCCCTTTAAGGTGGATTATTTGGGAACTCGAAACCTGGTGGATGCCTGCAAAACCATGGGGGGTCAACCCTTAGTGCTGGTGTCATCCCTGTGTGTTTCCCAGTTTTTCCATCCTCTCAATCTGTTTTGGCTGGTGTTGTATTGGAAGCAACAAGCAGAGCAGTATCTGCAACAGAGTGGCTTGACCTATACAATTGTTCGACCTGGGGGACTTAAAAATGACGATAATACCCAGCCTGTGGTTATGTCATCCGCAGATACCCTATTCGAGGGCAGTATTCCTCGCCTCAAAGTCGCGCAAATTTGCGTAGAGGCCCTGCTACAGCCCACGGCTCAAAATAAAATCGTGGAAGTGGTGACTCAGCCGACGGCACCGACTTTGTCCTATGAGCAATTGTTTGCCCAGCTTTGACCCTGATAGACTAGAGGCAGAATCTCTGGGAGATGGCCATGAATAAGAATAAATTTCAAAAACTAAGCTGGTTTGTGATTGGGGCGATCGCCATTTTAGCGAGTGGAACAACGATGGCCTGGTGGACAATGCGAACCCTAACGCCGATACCGGAGGTCACACCCTCTCCCGCCATCAGTCCTACGCCCATTCCCCAGAGCCAAAGTAAAGTTCAAATTTATTGGACAAGTGACAGCGGGAGCGAGGTGACGGTCGTCTCCCGTCCTATCCTCCTCGATGCGCGCCTGACTCCAGAACAACAGTTAAACTCTGCCTTTGCTGATCAACTACTAGGCTCCCCGCCCCCTGCCTCCCTGGGGAGTGCCATTCCCGACAATACCAAAATTCTAAATCTTCAGGTTAAGCCCGAGGGGGTTTTTATTAATCTCTCGGCTGATTTCAAGTCCGGAGGGGGCAGTGCCTCGATGATTGGGCGCCTGGCTCAGGTGGTCTATACCGCCTCAAGTCTGGACCCCAACGTTCCGGTCTGGATTTCGGTGGAGGGAGAACCCCTAGAACTTTTGGGCGAGGAAGGTCTGATGGTGGATCAACCCATGACCCGTCAGGTGATCGAAGGGGAATTTTTGAGTCCTTAATCTATCCCGAGATGGCGCGGATAGCGTTGCAAGACCTCGGCCAAAAATTGCCCGGTATAGGAGTCGGCATGGGTAATAATCTGCTCCGGGGTGCCGATCGCCATCAGTTCGCCTCCGCGATCGCCGCCTTCGGGGCCGAGGTCAATAATCCAATCACTACAGCGCACCACATCCAAATTGTGTTCAATCACCAGAACCGAATTGCCCTTATCCACCAAGCGTTGCAGGACATTGAGCAAATGATGCACGTCGTAGAAAGAAAGCCCGGTAGTGGGTTCATCAATTAAATAAAGGGTTTTGCCCGTGGCTCGACGGGAGAGTTCCGTGGCCAGTTTCACCCGTTGCGCTTCTCCCCCAGAAAGGGTCGGCGCGGGTTGCCCCAACTTAACGTAGCCTAGACCTACATCCACCAAGGTTTGCAGACGATTAACGGTGCGGGGGATATTTTCAAAAACCCGGAGGGCTTCTTCGATGGTGAGGCTCAAAACATCGGCGATGGAATGCCCTTTATATTTCACCTGGAGGGTTTCTCGGTTGTAGCGTGCGCCTTTACAGACATCGCACTGGACATAAACATCCGGCAAAAAATTCATCTCAATCACATTTACCCCTTGACCCCCACAGGCTTCACAGCGTCCGCCCTTGACATTAAACGAAAATTGCCCTGGCTTGTAGCCCCGGGCTTTGGCTTCCACGGTTTGGCTGAAAATCTCTCGAATCGGGTCAAAAACGCCGGTATAGGTAGCTGGATTGGAGCGGGGAGTGCGGCCAATGGGGGATTGGTCGATGACAATAACTTTGTCGATCGCCGTTAGTCCGTGAATCTCTCCCAGCCCCTTGGGAAAGGGCACCAGGCGTGAAAGATGGTGTTGCAATGCCGGGTAAAGTAATTCATTCACCAGGGTTGATTTACCAGAGCCGGAAACTCCGGTAATACAAACTAACTTTCCTAGGGGAATAGCCACATCGATGTGTTGCAAATTATTGCGATGGCAATCCTTGAGGGTCAGGGCCAAGCCATTGCCCGCCCGTCGTTGTCCTGGGGTGGCGATCGCCGATCGGCCCGATAAATAAGCACCCGTAAGGGAATCGGGATGTTGCAAAAGCGTTTCTAAATCGCCCTGACAGACGATTTCACCACCATGAATACCCGCTTTGGGGCCAATGTCTACTAAATAGTCAGCATGGCGAATGGTATCTTCATCGTGCTCCACCACAATTAAGGTATTGCCCAAATCTCGCAATTTTTCCAGGGTTGCCAACAACCGTCCATTATCCCGTTGGTGTAGGCCGATGCTGGGTTCATCCAAAACGTAGAGAACGCCGGTGAGTCCGGCACCAATCTGGGTCGCTAGACGAATCCGCTGGGCCTCTCCCCCGGAAAGGGTCATGGCGGCTCGGTCGAGGGTGAGATAATCAAGCCCCACATCCAACAAAAACTGCAATCGCGCCCGGATTTCCCTTAGTGCCAATTCGCCAATTAAGGCTTGGCGAGGGGTGAGATCGAGGTCATTAATACGAACTAAACAGTCCCGCAGGGGAACTGAGGTTAATTCACAAATATTGTATTGTCCTAATTTAACCGCTAGGGCTTCGGGTTTGAGGCGTTGACCCTGACAGGTGCCACAGGGTTGATTGACAATGTATTTTTCCAGTTTATTTTTGATCACCTCCGAACTAGCATCTTGGTAATTCCGGTCTAAAATCGTCAAAATACCTGGAAATTTACGGTAGTAGCCCTTCCCCTCTCGATAGCGCGATTCTTCTTCAAACCAAATCGGCTCATCACTGCCGTGCAATAAAATCTGCTGTTGTTCGGGGGTTAACTTATTCCAGGGGGTTTGCAATGCAAATCCGGCGGATTGCCCGACGCTGTAGAGCAGGGAGAGATAGTAGGAATTGTCTTTTTCTGACCAAGGAGCAATCGCCGAATAGAGAGCCTGATTGGGGTCAGGAATCACCAAGTCCTGGGAAAAGGTGCGGAGAGAGCCTAAGCCATGGCAATCGGGACAAGCTCCGTAGGGAGAATTAAAGGAAAATAAACGGGGCGACAGTTCATCCATCACCGCGCCATGTTCAGGACAGGCAAAATTTTCAGAAAAGACCAATTCGCGGGGAACATTGACAGCATAGGTTTCTCCGGCATCGGCGGCCATCATCGTTGCCGTTCTAGCGGGTAGAGGGTCAGCTTCCGTCAAAATTTCAATAATCGCCGTTCCTTCCCCTTGCTTAAGACAGGTGCCGAGGGAATCCGCCAAGCGTTCCTCTAGGCCGGGCTTTTGGATCAAGCGGTCAATGACCACTTCAATAGTGTGGCTTTGATTTTTTTTGAGGGCAATATTATCCGCTAAATCTCGCACTTCGCCATTGACCCGAACCCGCACAAAACCTTGGGAGGCGAGGCTTGAGAGTAATTGCTGATGGGTGCCTTTTTTACCCCGGATCACCGGTGCTAGAATTTGAAACTTAGTCCGCTCCGGTAGGGTCATGACCCGGTCACACATTTCATCGATGGTCTGGGGGGCAATATTGCGTTCACAGTGGGGGCAATGGGGACTCCCGGCTCGACCAAAGAGCAAACGCAAATAGTCATAGATTTCCGTCACCGTCCCCACCGTGGAACGGGGGTTATGGGAGGTGGATTTTTGGTCAATGGAAATAGCGGGACTCAACCCTTCGATCTGGTCAACATCGGGTTTATCTAGCTGTCCCAAAAACTGCCGCGCGTAGGCACTCAGGGATTCGACGTAGCGCCGCTGACCTTCGGCAAAAATCGTATCAAAGGCCAAGGAGGATTTGCCTGACCCCGAGACTCCGGTAAACACAATCAGGCGATCGCGGGGAAGGTCTAGGCTGACATTTTTAAGATTATGCTGACGGGCTCCCCGGATGCGGATACTGGTGTGGTCGGACATGCGCGAATAAACTTAATGTTTCTTCATGATTTTAGCTTTGTCCAGGGTCATTCGTTTGATCCGGCGCTGGAGCAGAGAACGTTAAAGGCTCTCTGGGTCAATACCCAATTCCCGTAGGCGATCACCTAGACGTTTGGCTTTTTGAGCTGTAATCTCAGCATTTTTGCGCTCTAGTTCTACCCGTTGGCGAGCTAATCGACTATTATGCATTTCCTGCTGAGCGACTTCGGTAGGAGTCAATACCTTTTCGCCATTGCTATGAAAATAACGTAGCCATGGCTGAGACCCACTGCTATCCACTCCCAGATAGAGGTCGAGTTCTTGGCTCCAGCGCCAGCCCTGGTCATTGGGGCTAATTTCTTGGTAGCTATGCCCGACTAAACGAAAGCCCATAAATTCTTGAGTATTAGGACTGGACAGTCTTAAGTTTTTGACTGGAACCAGGCTTTGCCCTAAGCAGCTAAGGATGGTGTATCAGGAGGTTGAAACCGATCAAGTTTAGCGGTCAGGAATTTAGGCAAAAGTAGAGAGGGTGGGCTTTTGGAAAAAAT
>JBGSZT010000013.1:0-12003 GCA_041750255.1 Synechocystis sp. | reverse complement strand
GTTGTTCATACATGCTCTGGCGGAATTGGCTCAACTGCTCGAAAATCATAGGGTCAATGTGCATTACTTTTTCATTGACTTTACGGCAGTTAGTGCCTTGCACGGACTGCCGTTTTCTACCCGGTTAGTCCAAACTCCAGGACTATGGTCAAGTGCAACAACGCTGGATTGTCTTTGAATCGGAGAACTCCCGCAACAGTGACCTGAAACCCACATTTTGCAGGTTGCCACCATTGATGGAGTAATTAATTTGAACTGTACTTGAAGTGGCGTAATAGTTGTTGTATACACTCCATCTACTGCGCATCTATTTATACTGCTACGCTTCCTGTAGCGTGTAAAGTACAAACCGAAGTCTCCCGACAGGTGAAACAGTTAGCCAAACAGGAGTTTGAATGTCAGGATGACGCCCTCAAACAGGGTGAGCAGTTAGGCAAGAATTGGCGGTATCACCAGGTTCAGTCCGTAGAAGTAGAGACTAAGAAGCATTATGGTAAGCGGGGTCGTCCCAAACCCGGTGAGGAACCCCAACGAGTGGCTTATCACGTCATCGTCAAAGTGACTGTTGATGAGGAGGCAATCGCCCAAGCTGAACGTAAAGCAGGACGATGTATCCTGTCTACCAACAGTTTAAGTGATCATGGGTACTCCCCTGAGGCATTACTGACCAGCTACAAACAGCAGCAATACTCAGAGCGCGGCTGGCGTTTTCTCAAAGACCTTCTCTTTTTCACTTCCAGTGTATTTTTGAAGACCCCTCAGCGAATTATGGCTTTAGCCATGGTCATGGGATTAGCTTTGATGGTGTACACTTTGACAGAGCGGCAGTTACGCCAGGCCTTACAGGCTACGAACCAAACTGTGCCTGACCAAGCCAAGAAGAAGACTCAAAAACCAACTCTGCGATGGATTTTTTAGGTCTTCCAGTCCATTCACGTGCTTTGGCTTGAGGAGCGCAAACTTATCTCTAATCTCACCGATTTTCATCTGCAAGTTTTAGCTCTACTGCGCTCTCCTTGTCAGAAATACTATTGTCTTCCATGAACCTGCGGGATGTAAAGCTCAGCTACTTAGCAAACAATAGGCGAGTCTCCTGACTAGCTTTTTTCATCGCGTCGGTGGCGCTCAATTGTCCCGTTAGAGCCGAGCTTAGGTAGCGTTGCAAAATATCCGACGCCTGGGCGTACTGGGTGATCGGTGGGCGCAGGGTCGCCTTTTCTAGCACAGGATAAAACTGAGCATAGTAGGGAAATTGAGCCAAGATATCAGGGTCTTGATAGAGGGCCTTGCGGGTGGGCATTTTTCCGGTGGCAAGACTAAAGTGTTTTTGCACCGATTCGCTGGTCAAATAGCGTAATACTTCCCAAGCCTCCGCCGGATGGGCCGTATTTTTGGCAATGCTTAACCCCCAGCCTCCCTGACAAGCTCCCTGGGGCGCGCCGGGTTGATGTACCATGGGCATTACTCCGAATTTACCCCGAATGGGTGAATCGGTCTGCTCCGCCAAGGAAAATACGTAGGGCCAGTTGCGTAAAAATAACGCCTTTTTGGCTTGAAATAGATAGCGGGTATCTTCTTCGGCGTAGGTGGTGACCCCCGCTGGTGAGATGCCGTCGGTAATGGTCTGGCGTAAAAAATCCACAGCGGCGATCGCCTGGGGTTGGTCGAGTCCCACCTCTAGGGTTTCTGGATTAACCCAATAACCGCCAAATCCCGCCAATACTTCCACAAACATGGCAGAAAGTCCTTCATACTGCTTGCCCTGCCAGAGATAGCCCCATTGCACCAGGCCTTGCCCTTGTAGAGCCTTAGAAATTTCCAATAAATCGCTAAAGGTTTGGGGTAATTCCCGCCCGGCTTGTTGTAATAAATCCTGACGGTAGTAGAGCAAGCCGGCCCCGGTATAGGTCGGGATACGGTAGAGTTTGCCCTGGAAACTGCCTCCGGTCAGATCCGGAGTCAAAAATTGCTCCCGCTCCGTGGGGGATAAACGGTCTGACAAATCCAATAACCAATCCGCCGCCGCAAATTTGGGCACCCAGGTAATCGCTAGGTCTACCAAATCGTAGGGAGAATTTCCCAACAAAAACGAGGTCGTGTATAAACTCTCTAGGGGGTCGCTAGCCGTGGGGCCTTCAATCATCTCGATCTGTAGATCCCGATGAGCTTGATTAAATTCCGTCACTAGGGGTTGCCACTCCGCCACTTCCACTGCCGGCATCAAGACAGAAATAATAATGGCAGTTTCTGTAGTGACAGGGCCCCGTGTCCAAAGGAGGACCATGCCTAATCCCGTACTGAGTAGAATGCCGAGATAGCGCATCCAAGTATTATTCAGGGAGAGAAAATTGATCATGGGCTTTGCCGTTTCCAATCCTTGATATTCCAGGTATTCCGGTCCCAGGGGGTAAGACTAACCCCGGATAGGGCTTGCCCCACTCCGACCACATCCGCTCGATGCACCAAGGGAATCACCACAAAATTATTAATTAACTGGTCATTCATTTGCATAAATAATGTTTGACGCTTCTGGGGGTTTAGCTCACGGCTAGCCCTTTGCCATAGTTTGTCATAGTCGGGATTACAGTAGCGGCTAAAGTTATCGCCCGACCAATTATTTTGGGGCTGGGGAATGGTGAAGCAGGTAAAGGTTTGCATATATTTACTCGGGTCGGGGTTTGTATTGCCGCTGGTAAACATTTGCAGATCCGCCGCGAAGCGTTCTAGGGTATCTGGGTTCGTTGGGTCGCTGGAAAATAAAATGCTGGGGTCTACGGTTTTGAGTTCTACCCCAACGCCGATCGCCTGGAGTCCCTGTTTGATCACCTGTTGGCTTTTCTGACGTAGTGGATTAACGCTGGTTTGAAACACCACTTGCATTTCTACGCCATTTTTATCGCGGATGCCATTGCCATTACTATCCCGCCAGCCCGCCTGGTCCAATAATTTTCCGGCTTGGCTGAGATCAAAGCGATAGCTTGTATGGGCAGAACGATATTCCTGGGGGGCAACGAGAATATTAGCGGTGGGCTGACCCGTAATGCCATAGAGTTGTTTGGCGATTGTTTCTCGGTCGATCGCCAGAGCGAAGGCTTGTCGAACCTTGGGGTCTTGGAAAAAAGGATGGAGAGATTGCTCAACCGAGGGAGAATTTGGATTCGTGAGATTAAATAAAACCCGCTCACTGAGACTGCCCAAATCCGAGACAACGCTTCCCTTACCGGCCTTTTCGAGGGCATTTAAAATAGGTGCTTCTACCTGTAAATTAAAGGCAAAATCCGCATCCCCCGTTTGTAACACCGCCCTAGCCGCCGAGGTTGCATCCCCGCCGCCCTTGAGTTCTAGCCGCTGAAAGGCCAGATTTTTCAGCTCCCGAAAATGGGGATTCACCTCATAGACCACCACATCCCCCGGCTTAAATTGGCTGACTCGGTAGGGGCCCGTACCTAGGGGCAGTAGATTCGCGGGAGCTTGGCGAGCTTTTTCTCCTAAATAGTTTTGATAGGCATGGCGGGGCAAAATCATCCCTTCACCGCCGACAAAGGGCAAAAACCAGGCAGGATTGGGGTCTTTGAATTCAATTTTGAGGGTGTAATCATCTAGCGCCACTACCGACTTCACCGTTTCATAATTACCTACAGTGGTGGCCCCCACCTGGGGATTAGTAATAAATTTGTAAGTAAAGGCTACATCCTGGGCGCTAAAGGGAGTCCCATCGGACCAAAGAATATTTTTTTTAAGTTTCCAGGTGACAGAGCGGCCATCCTTGGCTAAGCCACCATTGGCAAGACTAGGAATCTCCGCCGCCAAAAAAGGAATCATTTCCCCTTCCGCGTTAAAGCTGGCCAAGGGTTCGAGGCTAATCCGACTCGCCTCGGCGTCCTTAAACCCCGTCGAGAGGTGAGGATTGAGAATAGTTGGCGCTTGCCAGGAAAGGAGCTTCAGGGTTTCAGGCGAAGAAGATTTCGGGGCAGAACAGGCTAGTAAACCCAGGAGGCAAAAAAAAGTTGTAACGTGCTTGGGCAACTGACTCCTACTCGCCATAATTATTATTCGGGGGAAGAGAAAGACACTAACTTACCATAGTTGACCCTCGTTGAGGGGTGTTTTTTTCACCTAAGCACTCAATAACTGACGAAAAGCACTATGTTGCGCCACATCTCCCACCACCAACAGGCGATCGCCAGTTTTGATGACCAGATCCCCGGTAGGGTAACTAAATAACTCTTTTTGGCGCTCCACCGCCATAATCGTCGCACCGGTCAAGCGTCGAATATTGGCCTGGGCCAGGCTCAAATTATCCAAGGGTGAGCCTTGGGGTACTAAATACCATTTCCGTTGCAGTCCTTCGATATTGGCTTCAAGGTTGGCGACGCCCCAATATTGAGAGCGTTCCGGCAAAATATCTCGATAGCGCCCGGTACGATAGCGGTTCACCACCTGCTGTACCGAAAAGCTAGAATCGCCTAATTTTAAGAGCAGATGCGCGCCCATTTCTAGGGAGGCTTCAAATTCTGGCTGTACAACTTCCTGGGCTCCCAATTGATACAAAGAATCAATTTCTTCATTGATATGGGCCCGCACCGTAATGTCCAAATCCGGTGCTATTTTTAAAGCCCGCTGGAGCGTGAGTCGGGTGGCCATAGGGGCTGGTAAGGCGATCGCCATGGCTAGGGCCCCTGAAAGATTAGCTTTTTCCAATACTAAATAACTAGAGGCATCGCCGTAGAGGTAGGGAATTTTTTTCTCCCGTAGCGTTTGCAATACGGCTTCGTTATTATCAATCACTAAGATGGAATAACCCTGAAAATAAAGCATTCGCACTAATAACTGCCCCACCCGACCATAGCCCGCTACGACCACATGGTTAGTTAGCTCATCTTCAAAGGTGATCAACTTCGATGTAGAGGATAGTCCAAAAAAATTATTCAAGCGGGGAAATTGCTCCAACCATCGTAGCCATGTCGGGGTAGCCCGTAGTAAAAAGGGCGTAATCAGAAGGGTTACAGTGGTAGTTCCCACCACCAAGCCATAGAGTTGTTGGGTAAATAACCCTTGGCTCCGGGCCATGCCCGCCAGGACAAAGGAAAATTCACCAATTTGGTTAATGCCCAGCCCGGCAATGATCGCCGTTTTAGCCGAATAACCAATAACGCGAACGATGCCCCCCACGATCGCCGCTTTGCCAATCATCGTCACGGCCACTAGTCCCAGCACGGTTCCCAGGTGTTCTAGCAAAAAAAAAGGCTCAATCAAAACACCAATGGACGCAAAAAACAACGTTGCAAAGACATCCCGCATCGGCAAAATGCGATCCAAGGCGTGGTCTGCAAATTCGACGTTGGAAATCATTAACCCCGCCACAAAGGCCCCCATGGCGATGCCCAAACCCAGGGCGGAGGTGAGGAGGGCAATGCCCAAACACAACACCAATACGCCTAATAAAAAAAGCTCCGCCGACCCGGTTTGCACCAAAAGCCGTAGTAACAAAGGAATCAGCCAGCGCCCCGCCAGAATCGCTCCGGCAATAAAAATAAAGGCCTTAGCCAGGGCCGACATCAGAGCAATGCCCAGCACCTCGCGGGGTTGAGTCAAAACGGGTAACACCGCCAACATCAGCCCCAGTCCCAAATCCTGCACAATCAACATCGCCAACATCACCTGACCATCGGTGGTTTGCACTTCATTGCGCTCAAGCAAGCTCTTGAGGACAACAGCGGTGGAGGATAGCGATAGCACGGCTCCCAAAAAAATTGCCTTGGGAATTGTACTAACCCAGCCCGTCAAGTAGGCCAGACCTCCCCCCAGCACGATGGTGCTAAGAATTTGTACCGGGCCCCCTAAAAAGGCGATCGCCTTGACTCGAAATAAATCCTTGAGGGAAAACTCCAAGCCCAGGGCAAAAAGAAGCAGAGCTACCCCCACCTCAGAAAGAACTTCAATATCCCCTTCTAGGGTGACCAATTTTAGACAAGCCGGCCCAATCACCATGCCACTGAGCAGATAGCCCAACAAAACCGGTTGTTTTAGACGGCTGGCAATGTATCCCCCAACGGTGGCAGCCCCTAGTACTGTAACCATTTCTACAATTAGGGTTAATTCCGTTGCCATGACCGCCTCCTCTGTGACTTTCCTGCTATCTTAGCTCCCTGGGTTTTCTTACCCACCAAAAAATCCCCCCAACTGTTTCCGTCAGGAGGATTAAAAAAATGAGATAAATCAAGGACTAGCCGGGGGTTTTGGTAGGGGCAATCACCGGAGGCAGCTTAACGTCTTTAGCCAAGCCAACTAGCTCTAAAAAGCGGATCGTCATCCAGGTCAAGTCAACTTCCCACCACTGCAAACCATGACGCGCGGAATATTGGTAAGCATGGTGGTTATTGTGCCAGCCTTCGCCAAAGGTGAGGAGAGCGACCCACCAGCAATTACGGGAATGATCATGGGATTCATGGCTGACATAGCCAAATTTGTGGGTGGCACTATTGACAAACCAAGTGGCATGGAAAACCACCACGAGCCGGACAAAAATGCCCCAAATTACACAGGGCCAACCACCGATGGCGAATAAAAGCAGACCCAGAGCGACTTGGATCAGGATTTGAAATTTATGACAAAACTTATAAAATGCATCGTCTTTGATGTCTTGGGTATAGCGAGGAATTTCGCTATCTGCCGGGATGTTGTAAAGCATCCAACCCATGTGGCTCCACCAAAATCCCCGATTAGAATCATGGGGATCCGGCGTTGTGTCAGAGAATTTGTGGTGTAAACGGTGCAAACCCACCCAATCAATCACCCCGCCTTGACACGCTAAGGTTCCGCAAAACACGGCAAAGTACTCCAACCATTTGGGAACGGTGAAGCTACGGTGGGAAATCAAACGGTGAAATCCAAGAGTAATGCCGATGCCGCCAGTAATCCAATAGAGGATCAGTGCCGAGGCGATCGCCTGCCAACTAAAAAACTGAGGTAAAAACGCCAGCAGGGCGACGGAATGGATAATAGCAAAGTAAATAATTACTATCCAAGACGGCGTTAATTGAGAGTTGGGTTGATTGGGAAAAGCAGCAGTCATGAAATAACCTAAAAAAAGAGAATGGATAGGGTTTGTCAACCTAGAAATTAAAAGGGGTGCAAACAACAAATTTCAGTTATGAAATCTCAATACTTTGGATCAGGGAGATTTTTAGAAAAAGAACTTAAAAGAAAAATATTGACATAACTGACGGTAGAACATTCAATGATAATGATAATGGAAAAGTAAGGCGTAGACAATCAACGTTTTAAATCCAGATTTAAGATTTACAAAAAGTTAATTATTATCCATGGACAATTCCAAGCTCCTCAGAGACGCGGAGAAAATCTTATCCCCGATCTTTTCGGATATTGACGCAAAGGTCAAGCAGAACCTGAGAAAGGTGATTACAGCGTTTCGTAACCATCGGGTGGGGGTTCACCACTTCAGTAGTGTGAGTGGCTACGGCCACGATGATTTAGGACGTAAAACCTTAGACCAGGTCTTTGCCGAAATCGTCGGAGCAGAGGCCGCCGCCGTCCGGGTGCAGATCGTTTCAGGAACTCACGCGATCGCCTGTGCCTTGTTTGGGGTATTGCGACCGGGAGACGAACTCCTTGCGGTAGTAGGAGCCCCCTATGACACTCTCGAAGAGGTGATTGGCCTACGGGGAGAGGGACAGGGTTCATTAAGAAACTTTAACATTAAGTATCGTGAATTGGCGCTTACCCCCGGGGGAAAAGTGGATTGGTTGGCCCTAGAAACTGCTATTTTGCCCCAGACTCGCATGGTTTTAATCCAACGCTCCTGTGGGTATTCCTGGCGCGAAAGTCTCTCACTGTCTGAAATTGAGCGCATTGTGCAGATCGTCAAGCACCAAAATCCCCAGACAGTTTGCTTTGTGGATAATTGCTATGGAGAATTTATCGAAGCCCAAGAACCCACGGCGATCGGCGCTGATCTGATGGCAGGGTCTTTGATCAAAAATCCTGGGGGCACCCTAGCCACCGCCGGCGGCTACCTCGCGGGCAAGGCCGATCTAGTCGAAGCGGCCACTTGCCGTTTAACGGCGCCGGGCATCGGCAGTGAAGGCGGGGCGACCTTTGACCAACATCGCCTTTTATTTCAAGGATTATTTTTGGCACCGCAAATGGTGGGGGAAGCGATGAAGGGCTCTCACCTCTTAGCCTACGTTTTCAACCAATTAGGCTATCCGGTCAACCCCAGCCCCTTTAGCCCTCGCCGGGACGTGATCCAAGCCATTAAATTAGGGTCTGCTGAAAAATTAATTGCCGTTTGTCGTGCGATTCAACGGGTTTCTCCCATTGGTTCCTACCTTGACCCGGTTCCAGCCACGATGCCGGGCTACGAAAGCCCCGTGGTGATGGCGGGGGGAACCTTCATTGATGGTAGTACTTCCGAGTTTTCCGCCGATGGGCCCCTGCGGGAACCCTACACCGTGTTTTGTCAAGGCGGCACCCATTGGACCCACGTGGCGATCGCCTTAGAATCCGTCCTAGAGGCCCTAGGCAGTCTCGATAAAAACATAGAATGAAGTAGAGTCGATCCTAGAGCCAGGAGCCAAGATAATTATGAGCCAACATTTACCGCCCTTTAGCCGAGCGATGATCCTGGCGGCAACCACGATTTTGTTAGCTGCTCCCCTGAAAGGTCAAGGCAAGCCCGTCATCTACCAATGCCCGCCCAACCAAAAATTGGTGGTCATGTTCAGTCCTGCTGGTTCTGGAGGAGCCGCTGGCAATGTGCAATTAACCCTACCCGATCAACGCACCATCACCTTGCCCCAAGTCCCTGCCGCTTCCGGAGCAAAATATAGTGATGGAAACTTCACCTTTTGGTCTAAGGGCAATACGGCTCTCCTAGAACAGAATGAGCGTTTATTGTTACGGGACTGCGTCACCTTTCCCGATAATTAGAGCGGAGAACGTTAGGTTGAGATTGATAGGTACACACCATGACAAATAGAGAGTGGCACGATATATTAACCTGGACAGAGGACGCGCAAATAAAACTGCAAAGCATCCCCTATTTTGTGCGTTCCCAGGCTCGCCATCGCATTGAGCAACTCGCCCGAGAAGCAGGTCTAGAGCAAGTTACGGTGGAATTAGTCGAACAGGCTCGCTTAGAATTTGGGCAATAATGTAGATAAGGGTAAATAAATATTTATAAAATCCCCCGTCCTACGGACTCCCCCCTTGAATAAGGGGGGCTGGGGGGCATAAAGTAGAAAACTTATGATTAATTTAATTACATCTACTACATCTATCCACTTAAACTGTAACCGAAATACTACTTGAGTAGTAGATAATAAAGCTGGCCGTCATCACTCATCAGTCCGGCCCGATCGCCAGCGAGTTGGCCCGTTCCCATAAAAATATCGACCCGACCGGGGCCTTTGATGGCACTGCCGGTATCATGGTCTAAAACATAGCGACTAACCACCTTTTTTTGCAAATTACGATTAGGAATCGGGGCTTGCAAGAGAGCCAAGGCACCCGGGGGCATGAGGGATTTATCCGTGGCGATGGAACGTTCTGAGGTCACAGGCACGCCGAGACTACCGCGAGCCGGAGCCGTTGCCGCCGTTTCGCGGAAGAAAATCAGCCGTTGATTGCGGGGCAGATAACGATTGAGTTGTTGGGGATTGGCCTTGAGGTAGTCGATTAACACCGGAAGCGTCAATTCCCCTGGTTGAAAAATACCATCCTTGACTAATTCTTTGCCAATACTGGTGTAGGGATAATCCGTGGTGCCATCGAAGGCGAGGGAAATGCGTTGACCATTGGTGAGGTTGATTTTGGCGGAGCCTTGAACTTGTACCAAAAAAGCCTCTAGGCGATCACCAAACCAAAGTAATTCTGATCCCTTTAGCGGGCTGGTGAGTCCTAGACCGTCGATGCCTTCTAGGGTACTGCGGGAGGGATGGGGCTTGGGCCAACGGGCCAAATCTCTGGGTTTACGATAAATTGGATAGCGAAAATTCGCCGTCCTACGACGACTTGCTCGATAAATAGGCTCAAAATAGCCAGTGAAGTGAACATTTCCTTGGTTATCTGTTCCGGCCGCTTGATAAAACACAAATTCACGCTTAACAGCCGTCTGGAGTTCGGCGGGGGATTTGGCTTTTTTGACCAAGATCTGAAAACGCAGAATCGAGCGTTTGACCCTAGCATGGGTGATACCCGGCACCGAATACTTGCGATAGTCTTGGCGGGCTTTGTTCGTTTTGAGGTAGGCCAAGCTATGGGCGATCGCCCTAAGAAGTGCCGGTCGGTCTTGGCTAAATAACTGCTCATCCCAGCCGAGTTTGGAGGGCGTTGTAGAGGTCTGTACTAGGCTAAGGGGAGGAGCTTGGGAGAGCAACAGCGGGGAAGTTGTGAATACTATCCCTAAACTGAGTCCCAAAATGGCGATCGCCTTTTTCATTGGTTTTCTCTAAAATTTTTCTTGATCCTGCCATTTATCGGGTTACCCTAGCAAGCCATCGGTTTGGCACGATCCAGTTTTGCAACTTGACCCCTATCTCCTTCTCTGGCGATCGCCTAAATCTAAGATTGGATTTGATGATAAAGTTCTGGGATGTTTGACAATATCTGTAAATTTCTAGCAGAAACCTTTTCCGAGGACTACCCCACTTGGCTGCTAGGGAAGTCTGTCTCCCTGACAACACTCAGTCCGAAGGAACTCTCCTTAGAGCCGATTCGGGCTGATTCCCTAATTTTGGAACAGTCCGAGGACATGGTTTTGCACCTAGAATTTCAGACCGAGCCAGACGAGAGCATGGGCTTTCGCATGTTGGACTATCGTGTGCGGGTACATCGGCGTTTCCCCCACAAAACTATGCACCAAGTGGTGATTTACCTGAAGAAAAGCGGGTCTGCCTTGGTCTACCAAGATAGTTTTCAATTGGCAGAAACCAGCCATCGCTATCGGGTCGTGCGTCTCTGGAAAGAATCACCGGAGCCTTTTTTGAACAGTCCGGGGCTATTACCCCTCGCGGTCTTGACCCAAAGCCAGGATGCAACGGAACGATTGCGGGAAGTTGCCCTGGCCCTCGATACAATTGAAGACAGACGCATGAAAGCCAACTTGACCACTGCCACCGCCGTCTTTGGTGGATTGTTAGTCAAGCCAGAATTAATCAAGACCATCCTACGGAGTGAAATCATGAAAGAATCCGCCGTTTATCAAGAAATATTGCAGGAAGGAGAACAACGGGGTCTTCTTAAGGGAGAACAACGAGGTCTTCTCAAAGGCAAGCTAGAAGGAAAATTAGAGGTGGCTCAAAAACTACTCGAAAGGGGGTTATCCTTGGCAGAGGTCATGAGCTTGACTGGATTGAGTATCGATGTCTTAAATGACTCTCCCCATGACTCCTGAAAATCTTGTTCTGTCTGATTAGAAATTCTGTTTGCTATCTTGACTCAAACTCTTTTCTGGCGATCGCCTGCAGTAGAGCGGGTCTGTCTTGGCTAAATAATTGTTCATCCCAGCCGAGTTTGTCGGGCGTTGTAGAGGTTTGTACTAAGCTAAGGGGAGGAGCTTGGGAGAGCAACAGCGGGGAAGTTGTGAATACTATCCCTAAACTGAGTCCCAAAATGGCGATCGCCTTTTTCATAGGTTCTATGCAAAATTTTCTTAATCCTGCCATTTACCGGATTATCCTGGCAAGTCACATTCTTTGGTGGAGTGTGACCCAGATCACTAGTAAAAGGTAATTTACGTTAGTTCGGGTTAAGGCGCAGGAGGTAAAACCCACTCAAGACAAAGTCCTGGCTTCTTGGGTTGATGGCAATAGGCAACTAAACCACAGATAAGGTTAACGCCGGGTGCATCCCACTTGAGGTAATACTTGGGGACTAGTATGGCTGTGAGAGAATGGAAGAGTTCCCTTTAGGTAGAAAGCTATGTTACCGATGCCCCCAGAAGAACAAGCACTGGTTGATGAATATACTACAAAAGTAGCT
>JBGSZT010000012.1:0-17498 GCA_041750255.1 Synechocystis sp. | reverse complement strand
ATTTTTTCCAAAAGCCCACCCTCTCTACTTTTGCCTAAATTCCTGACCGCTAAACTTGATCGGTTTCAACCTCCTGATACACCATCCTTAGCTGCTTAGGGCAAAGCCTGGTTCCAGTCAAAAACTTAAGACTGTCCAGTGAAGATAAGTCTACTTCTAAATAAAAAACTCTTTTTCATAATCTTCATCACTGAAAGTTTTTTCTTAACCATTTAATCAAAATCTGGAGTAATCGAATGTCAGTCAAACTAGAAGATAAAAAACGCACGGCGATCGCCGTAAAACTAGCAGATATGAAAGCCCTGCAAAATCTGCTTATTGCTAACGAGCAAACGTTAATTAAAGCTTGTCCGGATCATGAAATTTCTAACCGTTTAGAAGATTTTCTAAAAAGCGATCAAAAAAATCTTGGGGTTATCGAGAATGTAATCGTTCAGTATGGCATCAAAGCTGAGCCCAACCCCACGGTGCAAAATGAAATCGAAGAAGTCGAAAAGATGATGGAAGATTCAGATGTTACCTTATTTGAAAAAGTAGCAAAGCATGAACTTCTTACCCACACCCAATCCTTAGCCGGGCTCCTCGTTCACAAGGCAGGTCAAGTGGTCGGCGCAGATATTGCGGCGGCGATCGCCCCTTTGCACGCCGTTAACTTTGAAAACCGCGGCCATGAAGAACAACTTAAGGGGATGATGGAATCCTTGAGTACCCTGGAGCTAACGGGCCAACATTCCGACAGTGGATTGTGGTCAAGGGTTCAAGATACCATCGCCGCTCTAGGAGGGCTTGCCGGTGGGGTCATGGGTCATCATGAAGCCACTATCTGTAATGTGATTCGTCTAGACCATGAGAAGGTCAATGCCCTGTTTACTCAAATTCAAGCGACTAATAATCCCCATAAGCTAGAAGAATATTTTGGGCAAGTCTATCAAGATTTATGCACTCATGCGGAAGCCGAGGAACAGGTTATTTATCCCGCCGTGCGTCCTTTCTACGACAATATTCAGGTACTATACGACGAACAAGCAGAAATGAAGCAAAGCCTTGACCAAATCAAAGCTATGAATCCTGACGACGTAGTGGCATTTAAAGCCGCAATTGAGCTTTTGATAGCCAGCGTCAATGCCCATGTGTCAGAAGAGGAAAATCACCTATTTCCTTGTATCCGAGAAGGTTTTGGAGACGAACAGCAAAAACAATTAGCCACTGAGTTCATGGCGGCGAAGAGCCAAATTCAGGATCAGCGACTAGCCTCTGCTTCTCACTAGACCCTTTCGGGGCTTGTTCCGGCGGCTCAAGGTTTGGCGCAAGCTCCTTGTTAACCTATTTTTAAATTACAGGATCAAGAATCATGGTATATACAAACCGACCCTCAGAAATACCTTCAGAAAGACAAGTTGTTATGACCAATGGAAGAGACTTTGGCGATCGTGTTCATTGGGGCGCAATCTTTGCCGGAGTAGTCATGGCGATAAGCTCACAATTACTACTGAGTGCTATCGGGGCTGCCATCGGACTCAGCAGTATTGCTGGTTCAGGTGCGCCTCGTTCAGAAGCAGGTGGAGTTAGTGACGCCGTCGGTATTTGGGCAATTATTAGTCTGTTCATTTCTTTGTTTATAGGTGGTTGGACAACTGCACGTACCTATGGCTCCATTAATCGTAGTACTGCTATTCTTAACGGTGTGATTCTTTGGGCAACAACGCTAGCGATCAGCTCTTGGCTACTCACTAGTGGCGTTTCAGGTACTTTTGGTGTGGTTACAACTAATCAATCACAACAAAGCGGAATGAACCTGCCCAATACCACAAGAAATATGCCTCCTGGTGCAGGAACTAGTTCAATGCAAACAGATCAAACATTGAGCGCACAACAAACACGAGAGATTGCTGGAAATGCGGCTAAAATTGGTTGGGGATTTACGTTTGGTTCTTTGTTAGGATTAGCGGCTGCAACGCTTGGCGCCAGTGTCGGGGCTCGTAATTCCCATACTCTCAGACGTGATTCTGACGAAGCATATCATCAAGCCTAATTAAGCTCGGTAATAGTGATAGGGGCGAACAGCTTTCGCCCTTGTTTTCCTCACAAATAGCCTGGGCTCGGTATATCAATCAAGATTAGTAAACTGCACAACATTAATTTCAAGTAAAATTATTTACTAAATAAAAATAAGAGCATGAATAATCAAAATCTTGAATCTGAAACTAATGCTCAGCGGGTTGAAAAAGATACATACGATCTAAACATTGTTCCCGCTGAAACGGCAGCTCGTAAAGAACGAGAAGGTAAAACCTACAAACAACTGCCCGAAGACGAAGAAGACAATACTCCGGTTGATGGTTACACAATGGATGGTGAAGGGTTGATTAACAACTATGCGGTAGAACCGGAAATGTACTATGAAACGCCAGGTGATGCTCAAGAATTAGAGGACGTTAATGAGGCTGACGATAAAGGCAAATTAAGGCCCGAGGACGATACTCATAGCAAAGACATAAGCCTAACTTAACTTGTTTCACCGCAGACATCAAGCAATGTCAAACCATTGATCGTCGCCCCGCCCGCAAAACTACTAAGTAGGAGGAGGTAATTAAACTTACAATAGCTTTCCTTTCACCCGCTTTGAGTCACCACAAGGGTTTTAGCTATATCTATCTTATATTTTATTCATCTCTCCTACTTACAACAAAATAGCTAATAGTGTGTTTGAGACATTGAATGTCAGTCTTCATAATCCTGAAATTTACCTACTTAGCACATGTTTCAAGAATGACTTTTTAAACATATACCCAGTAGTAAATGTCATGACAAACTTATTTGAAAAACATATATCCTTTTGGATTGACTCAACGCCTAGTATATCCTATCCATCCCTAAGTAAAGCTATGTCTGTGGATGTTGCAATTGTGGGAGCAGGCATTGTCGGACTGACGGCCGCCACACTCCTAAAACGTGCTGGCAAGACAGTTGCTGTCATTGAGTCTAGAGAAATTGTCACAGGCGTAACCGGTCACACGACTGCCAAAGTTACATCATTACATCAATTAATTTATGCTGATTTAATCAAACAAATTGGAGAAGAAAAAGCGAGGCTCTATGCAGAATCAAATCAAGCTGCCATTGAGTATATTGCAACCCTTGTAGAGGAAGAACAAATAGATTGTGACTTTAGCCGTCAAAGCTCCTATACCTTTGCCGATACAAACGATGAGCTAGATAAAATCAAGGATGAAGTGGAAGCTGCGCTTAAATTGGGGCTTCCCGCAACCTTAGTTCAAGAAACATCCTTACCCTTTGCGATCGCCGGAGCCATCAAGCTGGACAACCAAGCTCAGTTTCATGTTCGTAAATATCTGCTCCATCTCGCCAAAAATATTCCCGGCAATGGCAGTTATATATTTGAGAATACAAGGATTGAAAAGGTTGAAGAAAAAGGCAATTTCTGTCAGGTTATTAGCAGTGACGGCATGATCAACGCTCAAGACGTGATTGTGGCAACAAATCTACCGATTTTAGACCAAGGACTTTTCTTCGCCAAAACCTATCCCCAACGCTCTTATATCATTGGTGCTCCCATTGATCCTGAAAAAACACCCAAGGGGATGTATATCAGCAGTGAAAAAAAATCCCATTCCATTCGCACGACTCCCTACCAAGGAGGGTTACTTCTACTCGTGGGTGGGGAAGGACATAAAGTAGGGACTGTTACCAATACAGAAGAATGTTACCAAAAGCTAGAAGTTTATGCCCGAGATCGTTTTGGCATCGACTCCTTTGCCTATCGCTGGTCAAATCAAGATATGGTGTCCTTTGATAAACTGCCTTTCATTGGCAAACTGACTCCATTGACTCAACATGTTTATGTTGCAACGGGATTTAGTCTTTGGGGTATGTCGAAGGGAACAATGGCTGGAATGCTACTTTCCGACTTGATTCTAGGAAAGGATAATCCCTACACAAAATTGTATGATGCAACTCGCGCAACTCCATTCTTGAAGCCAGAATTGATCAAAAATGGTCTTGATGTAGCATCTCGGTGGGTCGGCGATCGCCTTAAGGGTCGTCAATCTTCTTCCTTTGCCGGAGCAATGAAAGGTGAAGGCAAAATACTAACTATTGATAAGGAAAAGGTTGCTGTCTATCGAGATGAGCACGGAACCGTTCATACCGTTTCTGCGGTGTGTAGTCATTTGGGTTGCATTGTTAGTTGGAATAATGCTGAGAAAAGTTGGGATTGTGCTTGTCATGGCTCCCGTTTTAACTGCGACGGCAAGATCATTCAAGGCCCTGCGGTAAAGAACCTAGAGGCTTTCCACAATACCCATTGAGAACAAGGGGTGAAGCCTCATTCCCTAAATTAACAAATCTAAGAATTACAACAAGGATACTTATGTTACTAAAAGATAAAAAAAACGGAAACTTAGTGGAAATCATGGATTTTAAATCGTTGATTAACCCCGTTGAAACAGAAATTATGATTCAGGTACAAGCCGGCCAAGAAGAGCAGGATCCGGAGCTAAGTCAGAAAGAGCAATTAATCTTTCCCTCGGGCGAAGATTTACCCCGCTGTTGGTTGGATGCCAATTATAAAGATAGATAAAACAAAACTCCTTTGGAGAAAAACGATTTCACTTCGAGAGACTTACAGATTTTTTTGTGATGGACTTAGCTAATTTAGCGCATTTTAATGTAAGTGCATTATGGTGTTACATCGTGTAATTGCAAAAAAACTCACGTCTCGCAATTATACCGAAAGAATTGGAGCAATAACGAGTAGGAAACCAAATATTATAAGAAAATTTAAATATTGCAGCTTATAAAAAAATAAGTTAAGATAGGGTAGAAAAGGTAAGTCAAAACATATCAAAAATCATGATACATAAAAGCCGATGGGAGAACAGCAATCAGCGACTATGTCATGGCCTTATAACTAATCTTAACTTGATTAATTAATTAAAATATACCTACTAGCAAATTTTAGTAAATAATTCCACTAATGTTGCTCAATTTATCCATCAAATCCTATATAGCGGGGAAATATATGCCTAGACTCGTCGGCAAAAAAACCAATGCTTTTCTATACCTTCTCCTGGCTCTAATCGTTTCTATCACCGGGGCGGTCGCCTTAGAATATTTTGGAATAATTAATCTTGTTCCAGGGTTTGGCAAAGAGAATAAGACAATCAAAACATCAAGTATTCAACCCATGCTGATCTATAAATAGACCTATTAATTAAGGTCAACTAAGTTTGCTTTTTACAAAATAATAGAGATCATTTATCATGCGTAATGGAAAAAGTGTCCTCGGTAAGCCAGTTGTCGCCTACGATTCTGGAGAAAAGTTTAAAACCATAGCAGATCTGATTTTTGATCAAGAAAATAACCTGTTATTGGGATTTGTCGTTGATGAATCGGGTTGGTTTAAAGATGCCTTGGTGCTACCCCTCAGCAATATTCAGGCGATCGGCTCTGATGGCGTCATCGTCGCCTCTAAGGAAGCGATCGTTTCTGCCAGTGACTTTCCCAAAATTCAAAGTATTTTAGAAAGAGATAATATCTTAAAGGGAACCAGAATCATGACCATCGATGGTCGTGATTTAGGGAAAATGGAAGACCTTTATTTTGATGATACTACCGGCGTAATTGAAGGGTATGAGGTATCGGGAGGTATCTTTGCAGATGCTTACTCAGGGCGCTCTTTTGTTCCGGCTCCTGATACCCTAAAAATCGGTGAAGATGTTGCCTTTGTTCCGGCTGAAACCGCTGACTTAATGAAAGAGCAAACTGGTGGCATTAAGGCGGCTCTACAAACTGCGGGAGAAAAAGTTCATGATGCCGCTCAATTAACTGGGGAAAAAATTAGTGAAGTGGCTCAATTAACTGGGGAAAAAGTTAATGAAGCTGCTCAACTAACCGGGGGGAAAATCCAAGAAGCCGCCCAATTAGCCAATACCCAATTTACTAATGTCGTTGTTAATCCAGAGGAACAAGAAGCATTTATCCTCGGTAAAGTTACTCAACAAGCCATCGAAAATCCCAATGGTGGCTATATTATTGAGCAGGGAAAAGTCGTTAATCAAGCCGATATTTTCTTGGCTCGTCAGTATAACGTGATGGATAAACTTTATCGGGCAACTGGAGGCAGTGCCAGGGATAAAATAGGCGAAAAATTTACGGGGGCTGTTGCTAATGTCGGCGTTGAGCAGTCCCTGGGGCGGCGAGTGAGCCAGACAATTTTTACCCCTGAGGGCTTAGTGGTGGCGGCGGTCGGACAAATTGTTACCCCGCGAGTGATCGAAAGAGCAAAGGATTTCCATCAGGAACAAGCTCTCTTGCAATCCGTGGGTTTAACAACCAGGGACGCCCTTAAAACTAGGGGCTCTGATATGGGAGAACAGGTTAAAGAAGGTGCGAAAGGTCTCTGGGAGCAGGTTAAAGAAACGGCTAGTAATTTGCAAGGCCAGGGAACCCAAGCAATTGAAGACAAAAGGATCCAAGGAGCGTTAGGTCGTCCGGTAAGTCGCGTTATTTTAGATAAAAATGACGAAATAATTCTCAATGTAGGAGAGTTGATCACCCATCAGGCGATCGCCGATTCACGCCGAGCCGATGTGCTAGAAATCTTGTTAAATTCAGTGAACACAGACGCGCCTAATCTTCAGTCCGAGACTCAAGTCCAGGTCATAGAGGACAAAAGGATTCAAGGGGCGTTAGGCCGTCCTGTAAGTCGCGTTATTTTGGATAAGAATGACAGGATAATTCTCAATGTGGGAGAGTTGATCACCCATCAGGCGATCGCCGATGCACGCCAGGCCGATGTGCTAGAACTCCTACTGGATTCGGTGCATACAGAAACTCCTCATCTTTAGTTAAAAAAGACGGAAAAAAGGATAATCACACCAAAGGCCAGGCGATACCACACAAACACCCAAGCACTTTGTTTTTGTAAAAATTGGATCAACCAGGCGATCGCCAGATAGGAAAAAATCGCCGCTGAGGCAATGCCCACCAACAAAGGGAATAGGGTATCTAGGGTAAGACCGGTTTTAAAGACATCCTTGAGTTGCACCAACCCCGCTAAAACGATCGCCGGAATCCCCAGCAAAAAGGAAAAACGAGCCGCCGCCGCCCGCTCTAAGTTGATAAATAATCCGGCGGTTAGGGTCGAGCCGGAGCGAGAGACCCCAGGAACCAAGGCGAGGGCCTGGGCTAAACCGAGCATAACGCCATCTTGCCAGCGTAATTTTTCAAAGGGACGCCGGTGAGTACCGATTTTTTCCGCCAGAGCCAGTAATAAAGCCATCACGATGGAAGCGATGGCGATCGTGGTTGTACTGCGGAGAGGCGAATTATCCAGGTCTGGCACCAAGAGCTTGAGCAATAACCCACAAGAAACGATGGGTAAGCTTCCCAACCCAATCCCCAGCGCTAATTTAAATTCGAGGGAACTGTAATCCTTCGTTTGAATCGATGTGATCATCCCTTGGCTAATTTGGCTCAAATCTTGCCAAAAATACCAGATGACCGCCACGATACTGCCTAGTTGAATCACCGCCGTATAGGCAACCCCTGGATCGCCCCAGCCGAGGGCCACCGGCACGATCTTGAGGTGAGCGGTGCTACTAATGGGCAAAAACTCGGTTAAGCCCTGGACAGCCCCCAGAATCAAGGCCTTGAACCAATCAATGTCGGCGCTAGCATTAGTCGGCGGGAGAGCAGACCCCTGGGCCACGGCCCAAGCTTGATGGAATAAAATGGTAATCAAGGTACTTAGACTGGTGGCACTCAAAAAGTTTAACTGGCGATATGAGATCAAGTAAATTAGTCCATCCTTTAGATTGGGTCTCACAGATTTTAGCTCATGAGTTTGCTCTCAAAAACTGGGCAGAAAAAATTGACGGTACAGTTCAAGTAAGGATGATCCCCAAATGAGGCTTACCAGACCCCCCAGAGCCAAAAAGGGGCCGAAGGGAAAACCCTGGCCTTGTTTGAGTGACCCCATGGCGATCGCCATTCCTCCGACGACAGACCCGATCAGACAAGCCACAAATCCTGCTAACAAAAGCAATTGCCAGCCAAGCCAAGCCCCCAACATCGCCGCTAGCTTGGGATCGCCATCCCCCATCGCTTCCGTATTTAGCCAAAATGAGCCCGCCAAGCGGATAAGGTCAAAACACCATAATCCCACCAAGGCCCCCAGAATACCCGTCATTAGGGCTTGGGGAATCTGGTCATCAACTCCCCCCCGGACCCCTTGGAAAGCAAGCCCCAGTAGGAGCCCCGATTGGGTCAAGACCCCCGGTAGCGTCATCGTATCCCAATCAATGAGAGTCAAGGCAATTAAAAAACTGACAAAAATCCAATAACTAGGAGTGAAAATTGTCCAACCAAATTGCCAAAAAATGCCGACAAACAAAAGCCCCGTCACTGCCTCCACCAAGGGATAGCGAGCAGAAATGCTGGTTTTGCACCACCGACACCGCCCCCTCAGCCAAAGCCAGCCCAGGACAGG
The DNA here is from genome assembly GCA_041750255.1 of Synechocystis sp. Taxonomy (GTDB): domain Bacteria; phylum Cyanobacteriota; class Cyanobacteriia; order Cyanobacteriales; family Microcystaceae; genus Synechocystis. The sequence goes on along the minus strand of JBGSZT010000012.1, from coordinate 8,986 downwards.
GATATTTTCAGTTTTGCCGAGGGGATGCAGACAGCTCGGGCAACGGGAGGGAGGATGAATCACCGACAGCCCAGCGGGCAGACGATAGACAACCACATTCAAAAAACTACCCACAGCGGAACCAAAGGTTAGGACAAAGGGCAGAAAACAAAGGTCAACAAGGCGATCCATACCAATTCCGATTTCTACGGCAATGACGGCGATAGACCCTAGATTAAATCCCCACGGACCAAGATCATGCAAAAATCTGCTTTTTATTGACGATTTTGTTGCCGCAGATCTTCGATCAATCGACCTAAATGATGGCGATCGGCTTGATAAATTTCTCCACAAAACTCGCAGGTGGCTTCCGCCCCGCTATCTGTTTCGATCATATCTAACAATTCATCTTCCCCGAGCATTTTCAACGCACCCAGCACTCGTTCAAAGGAACATCGACAATCGAAACGAACCAGTTGAACATCAGGAAAAATGAAAAGTCCCAAATCTCCTAATAATTCCTGCAAAATATCGGTGAGGGATTTACCTGCTTGCAATAGGGGGGTGAATCCCTTGAGCTGGGAAACCCGCGATTCCAAGAGATCAATCAGGGCTTCGTCCCTGGCCGCTTTGGGTAAGACTTGCAGTAGCAATCCTCCGGCGGCGGTGACGCCATCTTCTCCGACAAACACTCCCAACAACAGAGCCGAGGGCGTTTGCTCAGAGCTAACCAGGTAATGGCTAATATCGTCGCCAATTTCCCCAGACACCAATTCTACGGTGCTGGAATAGGGGAACCCATAGCCCACATCTCGAATGACATAGACATAGCCCTCTTGACCGATCGCCCCTCCCACATCGAGTTTCCCCTGGGGAGTCGGCGGCAATTCTACCCAGGGATTTTGTACATAACCCCGTACCGAGCCATCTAAACCCGCATCCACCAGGAGTCCTTTCATGGGGCCATCCCCCCGAATACGAATATTAACCCGTGAGCCTTCTTTTTTCATACTGGAGGCGAGAAGTAACCCGGCGGCCATGGTTCTGCCGAGGGCGGCGGTGGCGACGTAGGAAAGTTGATGCCGTTGACGGGCAACTTCCGTCAATCGCGTTGAAATTACCCCTACAGCCCGAATCCCTCCATCCGCCGCTGTTGCCCGAATTAACTGGTCTGCCATAATCTACATATTTCGTTACACATTTGCTCCATATTTTAACCAATGGCGGGGGGCTTGAAAATAAATCGGTTTGGATTTCGGCTATAACGGGGCCCCTCTTTTGATATTGTTTGATAGTTCCTCTGCCGCTTGTTCTGCCGCATCGACAAAGGGACGTAGAATCAAATCGACGGCGGCGGTTTGTAGAACTTGCTCTTCGTAATCTTGATGGACGGTTACAGCCAACTTGCCCTCATAACCGTAGCTGTGGAGAGCATGTAACAGGGTGAGGTTAATCTCTGTCCCAGGAATACTGCTGACGACCCACTTGACCGTATTCAGGGGAAGATGGCTAGGATACTCAGGATCTTCTGCGTCGCCATAGTGAACTAAGAACCCCTGTCGCCGCCAACGCCGAACGTTTTCCGGGTCAAAGTCTACGCCATGAACAACCAGTCCTCTGCTGCTGAGGCTGTTCACCAACCAACCACCATAGCGACCCAAGCCATAGACAATCACATCGGCTGCTGTTGCCGAAAAGTCTGTATCTCCTGCCTCTTCTCGGTGAGGAATTTGGCGCTCAAAGATGCTGAGCATGGGTGATAGCCGCTCATACAGCAGGTTGGAATAAAGAATCATGTAAGTCGACACCCCGATGGTAATTAACCCCACTAGGGTGATTAGCCCCACTGTCTCTTCGTCGATATGCCCCAGGCCTAGGCCCAGTGCTGCGAGAATCAGAGAAAACTCGCTAATTTGGGCAACGGTCAACCCCGAAAGCAAACTGGTGCGTTTGCGGTAGCCCATATAGCCCATGATCACCATGACAATGATGGGGTTGCCAATCAGCACGAAGAGTGACAACACTAGGGCAGGCACAATCTGCGCTCCCAGCAAAGTTAAGTCAAGGTGAGCACCTAAGTCAACAAAAAAGAACAGCAGCAGAAAGTCTCGGATGCTGACTAAGCGTGACCCGATCGCATCCCGATAGCGGGTAGAGGCCAAAGAAATACCCGCCAGAAACGCCCCGACTTCACTGCTAAACCCTAAAACTTCACTTAGAGCAGAGAGTGTCACAGCCAAGGCGATCGCAAAAATGAGCAACAATTCCTGTGATCGCGCCAAATGGTGGAGCAGCTTCGGTAGCACGAAAGCCATCATTCCTCCTATTCCTAGTAGCAACAGCCCCCCCTTCAGCACCAGTTGCAGCAGGGTCATCCCTGGAGAAAGATCAGCATCCCCTCCCAGAGCCGACAGACCAATCATGACCAGCACCACGACGAGGTCTTGCACAATCAAAAAAACCAGCGCAATACGACCGTGGAGAGAATCAATTTCTCGCTTATCCGAAAGGAGTTTGACAACAATAATCGTGCTGGAAAACGTTAGGGCAACGGCAATATATACCGCTGTGAGGGGAGCAAACCCCAACAGCAGAGAAATCAGAAAACCCACAATTGACGTGAAGCCCACCTGCCCCAACCCCGTCGCTAGGGCGACTGACCCCATACTTTGAATTAGGTGCAAGTCTAGCTTTAACCCCACCACAAACAAAAGCAGGGCAATGCCTAGTTCTGCAAGCAATTCCATTTGGTCACTGGGGATAACCCAGCCAAAGGTGGAGGGCCCCACCAGAATACCCACAGCAATGAAGGCGACAATCAAGGGTTGACGTAACCACAGAGCAATCGCTCCGACCATTGCGGAAACGGATAAGACAAAGGCTGTTTCATAGAAGGGGTTGGTAAGGAGTTCCATGATTGAATCTCTACACAAAGCACTCAGTTTTTACTAAGACCGTTAATTTCCATCCTAATTGAAAACTTAAGACTCTCATTCCTCTATCTACCGTCCGAAGATTCCCTGAGAACCCGCTGGGGAGTCATCGGAGCGTTAAGATTTGGTAATGACCCCGGAGGCTGATGCCCATGACCCTTTCTTCCATTATTCGTCACTTAGAAAAACTGCCATTGACGGCGGAGTTGCGCCAAAAATTACAAAAACAGCGGCGCTTAAATCTAAGTGGCATTGCCCGATCGCCAAAGGGATTGATTGCCTCTGCGTTGGGTCAGTCCCAGGATCTAAATTTAGTGGTGGTGACGGCGACCTTAGAAGAAGCGGGGCGTTGGGCGGCCCAACTAGAAATGATGGGTTGGCGCACGGTGAGTTTTTATCCCACCTCGGAAGCTTCTCCCTACGAACCCCAGGATACCGAGCAGGAGATGACCTGGGGACAGATGCAGATCTTGATGGGACTCCAGGGACAGGTCAGTTCAATGGCGATCGTGACGACCGAAAAAGGATTACAGCCCCACCTGCCGCCCCCGCAGGTATTTCAATCCCATTGTTTCTCCCTCAGTCAGGGTACGAGCCTCGAGAGCAAAACACTAGATGAAACCTTGGCCCGCATGGGCTATGAGCGCGTGGCAGCGGTGGAGATGGAAGGGCAGTGGAGTCGCCGGGGAGATATTGTTGATGTCTTTCCGGTGTCGGCGGAGTTGCCGGTGCGCTTGGAATGGTTTGGCGATGAGTTGGAGCGGTTGCGCGAATTTGACCCGGCCAACCAGCTTTCCCTTGACCCGATTACGCAGTTGTCCTTAACGCCCATCGCCTTTGAGACGATGACAGAACGTCGTTTGCGGGACGAGGAGACGGATTTAAGCGACTATTTAAATGAGGAAGACCTGCACCATTGGCGATCGGGTCAACGTCCTGAGGGCATACAACGCTTTTTGGGCTTAGCCTTTGCCCAACCCGCCTCGTTATTAGATTATTTACCCGAAAATACCCTCGTCGCCTTTGATGAGCTAGATCAATGCGCGGCCCATGGCGATCGCCGTTGGGAGTATCTCGAACAGGATTGGCAGGCGTTGCAACAGCCCGATCTGCCCAAACTGCACCATGCGTTTGAGCACATACTCACCCAGGTGGCGGCAAAATTTTTGACCCTCTGCCTCTCAGAATTGCACGATGCCATGGATAGTGAGAGCCTCGACCTCTCCAGTCGTCCCATTCCCACCACACCCCACCAATTTGCCAAGTTAGCCGAAATTCTGCGCGGAAAACGGGAAATTTATACTGGCATTAGTCTGGATCGCTACGCCACCTGGCTCATTTCCGCCCAGCCCTCCCGCACCGTCTCCTTACTCCAGGAACATGATTGTCCGGCTCAATTTATCCCGAATCCCAAGGATTATCCGGCGATCGACAAATTCCAGATCCAAAAAACCGCCGTTGCCCTCAAATACGCAGGGATGGCCGAGTTAGAAGGTTTTATCTTGCCAACTTTTCGGTTGGTGCTCGTCACCGACCGCGAACTCTTTGGTCAACACTCCCTGGCAACCCCGGAGTATGTCCGCAAACGTCGCCGGGCCGCCTCCAAACAAGTTGATATCCATAAACTCTCGGCCGGAGACTATGTTGTCCATAAAAGCCACGGCATCGGCCAATTTTTGAGGCTCGAAGCCCTATCTACCCGCGAATATTTAGTCATCCAGTATGGTGACGGCATCCTGCGAGTCCCGGCGGATAGCTTTGACAGCCTCTCCCGCTATCGCCACACGGATCGCACCCCGCCCCCCCTACACAAATTGGGGAGCAAAACCTGGGAAGCCACCAAAAATAAAGTGCGTAAAGCCGTTAAAAAATTAGCGGTGGATTTGCTCAATCTCTATGCTAAACGGGCGAAGCAAAATGGCTTTATGTTTCCGCCGGATACCCCCTGGCAATTGGAACTCGAAGATTCCTTTCCCTACCAAGCAACCCCCGACCAACTCAAGGCGGTGCATGATGTCAAACGGGATTTAGAGAGTGACCGCCCCATGGACCGGCTGGTTTGCGGCGATGTCGGCTTTGGCAAAACCGAAGTGGCGGTGCGGGCTATTTTTAAGGCCGTGACCAGTGGGCACAAACAAGTGGCACTCTTGGCTCCCACCACCGTTTTGACCCAACAGCATTACCATACCCTCAAGGAACGCTTTGCCCCCTACCCGATCACTGTGGGGTTGCTCAACCGCTTTCGCACCGCCTCCGAAAAAAAAGAGATTCTACAACGCCTGGCTTCGGGGGAACTGGACATTGTGGTGGGGACTCAGCAAATTCTGGGGAAATCGGTCCAATTCAGAGACTTAGGGCTCTTGGTGATTGACGAAGAACAACGCTTTGGGGTTAACCAAAAGGAAAAAATCAAAAGCCTCAAAACCGAGGTGGATGTCTTGACCCTGACCGCTACGCCCATTCCCCGCACGCTCTATATGTCCCTTTCCGGCATTCGGGAAATGAGCTTAATTACCACCCCGCCGCCGTCCCGTCGTCCCATTAAAACCCATGTTTCCTCCTATAACCCGGAGGTGATTCGCACTGCTATTCGCAATGAACTCGACCGGGGCGGTCAGATATTTTATGTTGTGCCTCGCATTGAAGGCATCGAAGAATTGGGCGGACAACTGCGGCAGATGGTGCCCGATGCCCGTATTGCCATTGGTCATGGGCAAATGGAGGAGACTGAGCTAGAAAGTACCATGTTGGCGTTTAATAACGGCGAAGCCGATATCTTGATTTGTACCACCATCATTGAAGCGGGTTTAGATATTCCCCGGGTCAATACCATCATTGTTGAAGATGCCCAAAAGTTTGGACTAGCGCAACTTTATCAACTCCGGGGCCGAGTGGGACGCTCCGGCATTCAGGCCCATGCCTGGTTACTCTATCCCAACAAGCGGGAATTGACCGAAACTGCTCGTCAACGTCTGCGGGCGCTCCAGGAGTTTAGTCAGTTGGGGTCTGGCTATCAACTCGCCACCCGTGATATGGAAATTCGTGGGGTCGGGTCGCTCTTGGGCGCAGAACAATCGGGGCAAATGGAGGCGATCGGCTTTGAACTCTATATGGAAATGTTGCAGGAGGCGATCCGGGAAATCCAGGGTCAAGAAATTCCAAAAGTAGAAGACACCCAAATCGACCTGCAAGTAACCGCCTTTATTCCCTCCGATTATATTCCTGACCTAGAGCAAAAAATGGCCGCCTACCGTCGGGTCACCGCCGTGGAATCCCCCCGTGACTTGGTACAAATTGCCGTTGATTGGGGCGATCGTTATGGAGTATTGCCGCCGCCGGTGGAGCAATTATTCAAAATCGTAGAACTCAAGCATTTGGCGAAATCCCTGGGATTTTCGCGCATCAAACCGGAAGGGCATCAAAATATTGTCCTAGAAACCCCGATGGGGGAACCCGCCTGGAAACTCCTGTCCGAAAATCTGCCCCAACACCTGCGTTCCCGCTTTGTTTACAACCCCAAAAAAGTGATTGTCAGGGGGTTAGCCGTGATGAAACCCGCCCAACAAATGGAAAATCTGGTGGATTGGCTCGGAAAAATGAAGGGCGCACTTCCAGACTCAGTCTCCTAGGTGGGTTTATCGCTGGCCGCTAAAGACTCGTTCGGCGGGGCCGGTCATAAAAATATGATCATCTAGCTCTGACCATTCGATACGAAGACACCCCCCCGGCAGTTTCACCGTGCAATGGCGATTGCCTTTGCCAGTAAGGACTGCCGCCACCACCGAAGCACAAGCTCCCGTTCCACAGGCCAGGGTAATACCCGCTCCCCGTTCCCAGACCCGCATTTTGAGGTAATTTGGAGCTATGACTTGGATAAATTCTGTATTGGTACGTTGGGGAAAGACGGCATCCTGCTCGAATAACGGCCCCACTTGCTCTAGGGCAATGGCATCTACGTCTTCAACAAAGGTAATGCAATGGGGATTGCCCATACTGACACAGGTAACCTCCCAGGTCTGGTCGGCAACGATCAAGGATTGGTTAATAATTTTTTCTAAACCAGCACCAAGGGTCGTGGGAATCTCCGCTGGAGTCAGGTGAGGTGGCCCCATATCTACGCGCACCTGGCCATTGCCCATTAACTGCGGCGTAATCACTCCGGCTAGAGTCTGAATACGATAGGTTTTACCCTCGATTTCGGCTCCTTCCAACTCTGCCAAAAAACGAGCCAGACAGCGAATGCCATTGCCGCACATTTCCGGTTCCGAGCCATCGGAATTGAAAATACGCATGGTGTAGTCAGTATCCCCTTGACCCGGCAGGACAAAAATGACACCATCGGCACCAATGCCAAAATGTCGGTCACACCATTCCACCGCCGTGGCAGGGGTTAATACGGGAATTTCATTGTGGCGATTGTCGATCAGAATAAAATCGTTGCCTAAACCATGATATTTAGAAAAATTCTGTGTCATTTTCTCTTAAAAACATTGCAAATTTATACTTTAGCAGTTGAGGCCAACCGTTTGCCTGGATCACAAATAGACTTCTTCTTTACTTTATAAGTATCATGGTTGTACTATCAAAAGCGTTCAAAAAAGCCAATATCCCAACAAATAACTCTATAGATAGCGTGTCGTCTGGGTGCATCCCAGTTAAGATAGTACCCTGAGACTAAGGACTGGCGATCACCAATAACTTTTCGGAACTAAACAACGAAGCTAATCATTATTAAGTGCTTAAGTTTGGCTAAAAACCAACAACATCAATGGGCGTATCGGTTCGGTATAACGGCTAAGTTGAGCGGCGGCTAGTATCCTTTGCATCCCCACCGAAATCTCCCGCCCGTCCACTCCAACGTGTTGTTAGACCGGGCTTTCGCGACAAGTTGACGATTTCTCTGCCACTTTCTGCTTCCTTCTTGCGTAGGTCTGCAAATATTGCGTCCAAGTCATAGTTAAAGGACTTTGCATATTCTTCCCGGATTCGGTGGATCTCTTCGACAATCTCATCTGTCCACATGACCTAATCTCCCATTAGTTCGTTGGGTGTACAAAGGATAGGCAGCACATAGTCAAAATCGAGACTAATCTCCGCCAACTTCCCCTGGATTTGAGCATTAGCAATATGCTTGCAATTCCACGTTAACAGATAATCCATGCCGTGGACAGTTGCGGCGGCGATATGAATTGCGTCCACTTTCGCTTTGAGAGGCAAATTGCTTCGAGTCAGGAATTGTGCAGCTAAACCTTGTACCGCTTGGTTCAATGCTAGCAAGGTAAAATTACGCAGAATCTCCAGTCGTTGAGCGGCGATCTCCGCGTCTCCCTGCGCCACTTCGTCTAGAACAGCCTCCGAAGTGTAGAGAATGAAGGCATTTCGACGAAATTCCCACCAGTCTTTTGTGATCTCCATATTTGCAGCCAGAATCAGATTTTTTGTTGATCTGGCTGTGAGATAGCCCAAGATACTGGTTTCGATGTAGACAGTTTCACTCATATGGAACAGATTTGAGGTCTTTCCATTTTACGTCTGTCCGGCTCAAAAACTATGTTAGACCGCTCTCTACCAGCAATTCTCAGTATGGAATTTAAGCTAATTTGAGCCAACCTTATTGAGAATTACTGCAATAACGATCCTTGAAAAGCTTATTCCTCCGTTGGGAACAGTCCTCAAAAATCAGGCTTGAAGTCAAAATGAGAATTGCTGGCTCTCTACTTTTCAAAAACTTACGCCTATTCACTTCGTTGTCTTGAAACGCGCTTCATGTAGGCTTGGGTTTCCTCCTCACTCATATTTGAGAGATCTACACCATTTTTAAAAATTTCATAAGCAGTCCAACCAATCAACTCAACAAGTGGATAATGAGGATGTCTGAAAAGTCAGGGTTCAAGCTAACCTACGTACAAGAAGGCGGATAGAAGCCCAGTAAATCCACGCCTCAGAGGTCTTGGTTAAGCACTCATAGTCCCGACTGAGGCGACGACACCAATAAAACCAACCAAAAGTCCTCTCCACCACCCACCTCCGGGGCAGGACAACAAATCCTTTCTGGGCGTTGCTGATTTGCAATA
>JBGSZT010000011.1:0-23335 GCA_041750255.1 Synechocystis sp. | reverse complement strand
GCCAGGAACCGATTGAAGAGGGCGGTTACCCATAACTCATGCTCTGGCATAGATCAGCTCGGTAAGAGAGTCCAATAAAAAAGCGGCGGTTGTCATCAAGAGACCGACGCAAAACGAAACCGGATTCACCCCAAAAACCTTCACTGTAGCATATCCGAGAAGGCCCAGGGCCAGATATCGGAAGACGAAGATCCAAACGATCCGGCGGCTTGCTGGAATCGCATCCGGACCCAATCCAGAGACCACCCCATGCAGCAACTGAAAGTTGAAATAAGAGGCAACCGCCCCCACTGTGAAACTGGCCGCTGCAGCCGGTCCGCCACGCCACAGGGCGCCGCTCACCGCGATCGCCGAAAGCGCGATCGTCCAGTAGAGAATGCGATTCCTGGAGATTCCGGGTTCGAGGCTTACGGAATGGGCGTCGGGTGACATGGTAAGCACGGCAATGCGGCGCATTCTTCAATCGAACGACTTTTCCGAATCCCGCACCGCCTTTCGAATCAGTTGCAGAAACCCCGCGGCGATCCCCAGCAGCAAACCGATCAGCCAAAAGAAAGAAGTGCCGATGGCGCTATCCACCCAGCGCCCGGCCGCATAACCGAGCACCGTTGCTAACGGCATGGCGATCGCCAATCCCGAATAGTCCGCGAACTGGCGCCACACTGCTGCCTTCTCCGCACCCGGGGCGGGCTTCTTCCGCGGAGAGATTTCTCGGGTGCCCTTCCGGACGCTGTCTGCCGATTCCTTACTCACGCCCTGCTCCCGCCGCCGGCTTCCGCCTAACGCGGTTTCCACTTGATGTTGCAGCCAATGCTGGGTTTTTGCTCAGCACTGATGGCTTGTCCAGATAGCACCGCATTGATCGCCTGTCGGAGATCTGCGCCGGTGACGGGTAGACCATTGCTAGGGCGACTGTCATCGAGTTGACCCCGGTAGACCAAACGGCGATCGCCAGCAAACAAGAAAAAATCCGGGGTACAGGCTGCTTGGTAGGCCTTGGCGACGGCCTGGCTTTCGTCGTAGCACAACGGAAAGGTAAAGCCGAGTTCCCGGGACATCAGGGCTAACCCCTCGGGGGAATCATCGGGATAGTTGGCGGCATCATTGGCACTAATGGCGGCGATGGCCAGGGCAGTGGATTGATAATCTCGACCGAGTTGGGCTAATTGGTCTTGGATATGCTTAACAAAGGGACAATGGCGACAAATAAACATCACCAGCAGAGCTTCCTTTCCGGCAAAGGTTGCCAGGGAAATGGTCTCGCCCGTGACGACCTCCGGCAATTGAAAATCCGGGGCGACGGTGCCCAGGTCCAACATGGTAGAAGGGGTTAAAGCCATGATCTTGCTCCAAACGAGGTTTTAGTTCCAGTCTGCCAGCCTCCCCAGGCTCCGGCAAGGAAAAGATGTTACAAGCATCAAAAATACTACATTCGTTCCAACACTGGAATCCCCAGCAACGAGAGTCCTAGTTTCATCGTTCTCGCGGTTAAATCACACAGGACTAAGCGTGAATATTTGACCGTCTCTTCTGCTTTTAGTACCGGGCAATTTTCATAAAATTGATTGAATTTTCTACTCAACTCATACAAATAATCACAAAGACGATTGGGTAAAAGGGTCGTTTCCACCTCTCGAATCACCTCACTTAATTGCAAAATAGCCTTGGCTAATTGTTGCTCTGTTGCTTCGTGCAAAGAAATGGGTGTATTTTCGGCTAGGGTTTGTAGATCAATCTGTCCTTCACGCCCAATACTGCGGATACGGGCATAGGCGTAGAGCAAATAGGGCGCGGTATTGCCCTGCAGAGCCAGCATTTTGTCGTAGCTAAAAATGTAGTCACTGGTGCGGTTTTGGCTCAGGTCGGCATATTTCACCGCCGCAATCCCCACCACTTGGGCAACATGGGCGATAAAGTCGGGAGTTTCTTGGCGATTATCTTCCACTAAACGGCTTTCGAGATCCCGCCGAGCACGGCCCACGGCTTCGGTGAGGAGGTCTTTGAGACGAACAATCTCCCCAGAGCGGGTTTTGAGCTTTTTGCCGTCCTCTCCTTTGACTAAGCCAAAGGGGACATGGGTAACGCCAACGTCCTCGGTGAGGATGCCCGCCCGCTCTGCCACTTGGAATACCTGGGCGAAGTGATTGGACTGCCCGGCATCGGTGACATAGATAATGCGGCGGGCCCGGTCCTGCTGAATCCGGTACTGGAGCGCGGCTAGATCCGTGGTGGCGTAGTTGTAACCGCCGTCGGATTTTTTGACGATTAGCGGCAGGGGATTGCCGTCTTTGTTCATAAATCCGTCTAAAAAGACGCATTGGGCTCCTGCATCCTCCACCAGCAATCCGGATTGCTCTAATTGCTCGATTATCCCAGGTAAAAAGGGATTATAAAAAGATTCTCCGCGTTCGGTGAGGTCAATATCGAGCCATTGATAGATGACTTCAAATTCCCGGCGGGATTGGGCGCAGAGTAGTTGCCAGGCCTTGAGGGATTCTTCATCCCCCGCTTGCAGTTTGACCACGGCTTGACGGGCGATTTCTTTGAATTCTTCGTCGTGATCAAAGCGGATTTTGGCTTGTTTATAAAAGGCGACCAAATCGCCTAAATCCAAGGCATCGGCGGTGATCAGGGCATCGGGATAGACTTCTTTGAGGTAGGTGATCAACATCCCAAACTGTGTTCCCCAATCGCCGACATGGTTGAGACGCAAAACCTCGTAGCCCCGAAATTCTAAAATGCGAGCAATGCAATCGCCAATGATAGTGGAGCGCAGATGCCCGACGTGCATTTCCTTGGCAATGTTGGGACTAGAAAAATCAACGATCCAGCGTTCTGCTTGCTCCACCATTTCCGCCCCTAGGCGGCTATCCTGGTGAGTCGCTTGCACTTGACCCGCTAGGTAATCGAGTTTGAGGCTGAGGTTGATGAAGCCCGGCCCGGCGATCGTGGGCGCTTCACAAATATCGCTCAAGTCAATGGCATTAATAATTTTCTCGGCGATCGCCCTGGGGGGCTGACCCAACTGCTTAGCCAGGGGCAGGGCAATATTACATTGAAAATCACCAAATTTGGGATTAGAGGCCGGAACAACTAAGGGCGTGGGGAGGGAATCGAAACCAGCGGCTAGGGCGGTGGCAAAACGATGATTTAATTGTTCCAGTATCGAGGGCATGGTGAATCGCGTCCAGGGGATTGACCCCCCATTTTGACATATTCCTAGGGCTAATCCGTGGCTTTCATGGCGATCGGCATTCGCCACCCCGTCCCAAAGGCGCGGTCTGTCACCTTCAACCCCGGCGCGGCCTGACGACGTTTGAATTCAGCGCGACGCACCAGTTGAAAGACTCGGTAGACGGTTTTCGGCTCAAATCCCGCTTCAATAATATTGTCAGCAGATTGGTGTTTTTCGATCATGCGCTCCAAAATCTGATCCAAGAGGTCGTAGGCAGGCAGGGAGTCTTGATCCACTTGTCCGGGTCTTAGCTCGGCACTCGGCGGTTTTACTAAGACATTTTTGGGAATAATTTCCTGGTCTCGATTGAGCCAGTGACAGAGGGCAAACACTTGGGTTTTGGCCACATCGGCGATCGCCGCTAGTCCCCCATTCATATCACCATAGAGGGTGCAGTAGCCCACCGCCATTTCTGATTTGTTGCCCGTGGTTAGGAGCAAATGCCCAAATTTATTGGCGATCGCCATTAATAAATTACCGCGAATGCGTGACTGGAGATTTTCTTCGGCAATGCCAAAGGGCGTGTTTTGAAACATCGGAGCCAACATCCGGTCGTAGGCCTGCATTGCCCGGGCAATGGGGATGGTCTGGGACTCCATGCCCAGGATTTTGACTAAGTCCTCAGCATCGTTCAAGGAATGATCGGAACTGTAGGGCGAGGGCATCAAAATTCCCAGGACATTTTGGGCTCCTAGGGACTCAACGGCGATCGCCGCCACCAGGGAGGAATCAATGCCGCCACTCAGCCCCAACACCACCTGACTAAAGCCACATTTCTGTACATAATCGCGCACCCCCAAGACCAAGGCCGCAAAGAGTTCTGCTTCTGGACAGTCTGGCCAGGGCGCACAATCTTGGGGGATAAAATCCCGTTGGGCGGGGTCGTAGTCAAGATAAAGGATGGTTTCTTGGCAAACCGTCGCCCGCGCGACCCGTTGACCCTGACGATTGACCGCAAAACTGCTCCCATCAAAAATCAGGTCATCATTGCCGCCCACTTGATTGCCATAGGCGATGGGTAACTGAAAGCGTTGGGCACTGGTTTGAATTAGGGATTCTCGCAGGGCGGGTTTCTGGAGGCGATAGGGCGAAGCGGATAGATTGACCACCAGATCCACCCTCCGGTCAGCCAATTCTTGCAGAGGATTGACGGGATAGTGGCGTTGTCCCCAAAAGGATTCATCATTCCAGAGGTCTTCGCAGATGGTGACCCCAATTTTAAGATCACCCAAACTAAAAAAATCACTGGATTCACCGCTACTAAAATAACGATTTTCGTCAAAAACATCGTAGGTCGGCAACAGGCGTTTATGAAATCGCTGCTGTACTTTGCCCTCAAATAACAACGCCGCACTATTCCAGAGGGGTTTTTCGCCATGATCGCCAGCATCAGGGTTAAGGGTCACAGTTCCCACCAAGACCCGGAGTTGGGGCGGGCAGGTCTGGGCCAATTGCTGGAGGCGACGCTCTAATTTCTCAACAAAACTCGGATCGAGCAATAGATCCCGAGGAGGATAACCACAGAGGGATAATTCTGAGGTGAGTAATAGGTCCGCCCCTTCTTGCTTGGCGGTTTGGGCCATGACTTCGATTTTGGCCGCATTCCCAGCCAAGTCGCCAATGGTGGGGTTTAATTGGGCGATCGCCATTTTCATGATTATTTGCCTCAAATAAAAACTAAAGGTTTATCTTGGTAGGGTAAAAACGCCACCGGATCGAAGCGATAGAGACTGGCGGGACGACCGGCCCCACGCATGATCTTTCTGCCGGTATCAGCCAAAAAACCCAACTTGAGCAAACGCGCCCGAAAATTGGAATAATCGGTAAAGTTTTCGCCTAAAACCGTGGTGTAGAGTTGATACAAGTCATTGAGGGTAAAGCGTTCCGGCAAGACATCAAAGGCAATGGGGCTATATTCGAGCTTATTGCGGAGCCGCCGATAGCCATAGGTCAAAATTTCCTTGTGATCAAAGGCCAGGTCAGAAATTGTCTGGAGGTCATGCCAACCCACCGTACTCAAATTTTTAGTTAATAATTCGGCTTCTTCGTAGCGGACAAGGGCAAAATAACTCACCGAAAGGTAACGAATATTGTACTGCTCCGGGGCTTCGCGGGGGTCTCGTCCCGGCCCACCAAAGGTATAGAGTTGTTCGAGGTAAAGATTATGGGCCCGGATTTTTTCCGCCAAGATGCGTTGAGCGGCGGCTTCGAGGGATTCTCCTTGACGAACCAACGTGCCGGGCAAACTCCAATGCTCAGCAAAGGGGTCATCCTGGCGTTTGACCAAAAGCACCAAGAGCCGATTTAACTTAGTATCCACCGAAAAAATAACACTATCTACCCCTACCTTAAAATCAGCTAGGGGCCTATCGTTGAAGTCGTTCATGGGGTCAGTAAATTGTGTATTCAATGTATACCTGAAAACTATCCGTTAAGTAGGTGAGCGTAAATATTTATGAAATCCCCCCGTCCTAGGGACTCCCCCCTTACTAACCGGAGCTTTAGTGAGGAAGGCTGGGGGATATAAAGCGTACAAGTCATGGTTAGTTTAATTACATCTACCTACTTACCGCTAACCAGCATCAATATGTTAATCAAGTCACCTCTCGGCATCCTTGATAAAGCTGGTGCTGGTGAATGTAATCGGTGACCAAGGGTGGAATCACGGTTTGATCCTTGGTTTCTCGATAGTGGGACGATGACACCGCCGGGGCTTCGGCGTCTACCAGGCGATAGCGAGCTCCGATCGCCGTCAGGGAATCTAAATCCTGGAATTGGATTTCGTAACCAGGACGGGGAAAAATCACCAGGGTCACCTGGGCCAAGAGGTTCGGGGCTTGGTACCATTTCTGAATTTGGCGAATCAGGTCAGAGCCAATCACCAAACTATAGTCCTGGTCTTGGCCCCAGAGGGTTTTAGCTCGTTGCAGACTGATCAAACTACGGCGATCGCTCAACTCGGGCCAGACCTGCACATTGGCCAGGGGCAAGCCCTGAACTAAGAGTTCTAACATGGCCAATCGGTCTGCCAAGGGGCTTTGGTTGGGCTTAAAGGGATTATCCGAAGCCCAGACAGCAACCTGGTCGTAATGAGTTGCCAACCATTGCAAGATAGTCTGGTGGGCGGCGGTGGGCGGGTCGGCACTGGTGCCAAAGAGGGCAATGGTGAGGCTCATGGCATTAGGGAGCGACGCAGGTGTTCCAAGGGGTCAGAAATTGTTACCGGAATGGGGTGCGGCCCGTTTATCTGTCGTAATGTCGCTGGTAGACTGGCGACGGAGGCGGCGGTGCGTTGCCGCTTTTGGGCCAGGGATTCCGGTGGGCTTAAACGTTGACCCTCCTTCATCACACAGGTTAATAAGGGTATTTCCTCCGCGCCCCAGGATTCTGCGGCCAACCCCAGGCGATCGCCCATCAATTGCCCCTGGGAAATTTGGCGAAAAATTTGTTTACGCCCCGGATAGGTGGCCTTCTCACTGGAGCGTTTGAGGGTAGGATGTCCGTCAATTTCGACGAGTTTATAAACGCCATTGACCGGCACGCCTGTCACTAACTTTGTTCCCAAGCCATAACCATCAATGGTTGCGCCCCTAGATTTTAGGTCGGCGATCGCCCATTCATCTAGATCGCCACTGGCAAAAATATTAATATCGGGCAACAGGAAACGTACTTTTTGGGAGAGTTGCACCAGATCACCGGAATCTAAACGCACGCCTTCGGCGGACATTGTTCCGGCTTCGATGTGCCGGGCTAGTCGTTCCGCCGCCGCCACCGTATCAAAGGTATCAATCAACAACGGCGCTTGGGGAAAGTAACGATGAAAGGCGCTAAAGGCATCATCTTCACTACCGGCGATCGCCTCAATGGCCATGACCAGGGAGTGAGCCATGGTGCCGCTGGGCCTTTCTCCCAGTTGTAACGCCGCCAATACATTAGAGGTGGCATCCAATCCCCCGGCTAGGGCCGCCCGCGCCGCCCAAATGGCTCCTTGGGGACTAAAGGCGCGGCGAGAGCCAAACTCCAGCAGGGTGGCCTTGGGCCCGGCCACATCCCGCAATCGTGCCGCCTTAGTGGCAATCAGGGTCTGATAATTAATAGTATTTAATAGATAGGTTTCCACCAGTTGCGCTTGCCAGAGGGGAGCTTCAATGCGGAGAAAGGGTTCATTGGCAAAGATTGCCGTTCCCTCCGGCACTGCCCACACCGAGCCAGTAAAGCGGGCTGACGCTAATCGTGACCAAAATTGCGGGGGAGCATGGTCAAAAATGCCCGTGGCCTGCAAGGCTTCGATCTGCTGGGAGCTAAAATGCAAGCTTTCTAGGTAGGCGAGGGCATCACTCAAGCCCATGGCAATTAAATAACCAAAATTTTCTGGCGATCGCCGCACAAAAAGCTCAAAACTAGCTGGTTTATCCGCTAAACCTTCGCCCACGTAACAGGCGGTCATTGTCAGTTGATAGAGGTCTGTAATCAGGGCATTATCTGCGGGATCAAGGGCAAGTTCAGAAGCCATGGAGGGTGTCATAGCTACAATCCGCCAAAACGGACGGTAAAGATTGCTTTGATTATAGTGTTATTTACTATAAATGACTATGGCTACCTGATGGAATTTATGGCGATGCTCGAAATTATGGCAACAGCAAGTCCCCCTTTTTAAGAGGATTTAGGGCGATAAACACGCCTTAGGCACTAGGAAATGCGACCTAAGCTTTAGTATGCTGGCTTTAGGAGAGAAAGTTCTCTACCGATGAAAATTTTTCCCATCCCTTACTTTTTTCTGCTATAAATCTAGGGGGAGTATGGCAGTGGTAGATAAAAAACTTAAATTTTTGCAGTAAAACGCAACATGAAAGCAGAGATTTTGCAAAGTTTTGAAAAGAAAAATTACGAAAAGTTAAGTTGATCCCGGTGGGACTCAAATTCCTAGATAATCAAGGTAGAGGAAAAAAAGTTAAGGCTTAGATTTTCCTCCCATACAAAACCAAGTTGACCAAACTTAGCCAGAGTGGAGGGTAGTATGAATATTCAAAAAGCCTTGCATAACCTCGTTCAGTATTTTACCGAAGCCTTTGCCAGGATTTTTGGGCCATCCACCGATGAATATCCCGAAGTCGGTACCCAGTCCTTCGAAGGCGATCCCTATGTCGGAGCCAGGGACGAGAAATAAATCCTTAAAGCAATAAATAGTTTTTATGAACGGTGTCCATCCGGGGCGCTGTTTTTTATTGGCGATCAAGAACTAAAGTTCGCAAAAAACTCAAGACGCAGAACCAACGTTAAGCACTTGTTTACGTTGGCTTAATCGTGGTAGCTTACTTTAGTCAAAGAGTTAAACGGCTTAATAAAAATAATTCTGATTTTTTGGGAGTATATTCCCCGTATTCCAGAACACATTCACCCAAGATTGCTATTCTTCGGCGATCGTCTATTTTTTTCTATCTCAGCTAATTTCTACCCTAGCTCTATCTAAGACAGCTCTAAGCTTCAATTTATAATCCCCCCAAATAAGGTAAAAATAAATGGCGGCAATTTCTTTAACAGCTAACAATCCTTATACCCAGAACTTTGATACTCTGGCAATTACCGGAACTACGAACACATTGCTTCCCGAGGGCTGGGAGTTTTTAGAAACAGAAAGTAATGCTAACTTAACATACGCTGCTGGTACTGGAAGCTCTAATGCGGGGAACACCTACAGCTTTGGCAGTGATGGGTCTACTGAGAGAGCATTAGGTGGTTTACAGTCCGGCAGTTTAATTCCTATTATCGGTGCGAGTTTCACCAATAGTACTGGTTCAACCATTACATCTCTTGCCATTACCTACAGAGGGGAACAATGGCGTTTGGGCTCAGCCGGCAGGGTTGATCGCCTTGACTTTCAATATAGCCTTGATGCTATGTCTCTGATTACTGGAACATGGACTGATGTTGATGTCCTTGACTTCTCTACACCCAACACAGCGACGACGGGGGCAAAGGATGGTAATGGCGATGAGAATTCTACTGACATTTCCCATACCATTACTGGCTTAAACATTCCTGCTGGGGCAACATTTTATATCAGATGGACAGACTTTAATGCTACCGGTTCTGATGATGGTTTGGCGATCGATGATTTTAGTATAACGGCCAATCCATCGATTGTCCTTCCTCCGACTAATGACTATACCATCGGCGGCTTCAGCTTCGATGCTCAAAACATCGTAACCATTGCTGAAATTATTACCCCCATTGATGGTAGTTTCAACTCTGGTTTATTACAAAGCAGTGGTGCTCCCCTTGCTAGCCAAACTGTCGGGGCTCTCCTAAATCAAATTAATCTCAATCATTACGTTGTCTTGGGCGAGGATCCAAATGTTAATGAGCCTCTTGTTAATCCACGTTCGGAAATTGAATTAACCTGGGGTGGTTTACGCCTGGTTAATGATAGTGGCGATGACTTTGTTGTCTACGAGAATGGTAGCAGAGATGCGCCCGAAGCCTACGCCGTCGCTGTTCGTCGCACATCAACTGGTCAGTTTACCGATTTTTTGTATCAGTTTTATGATACTTTTGATGATCCCGCTGTCAATGGGCCAGCCGATAATCAAGGGGTATCGTCTACTGCGTTTGACTTAAGCGATTTTGGCCTAGAGTCAGGTGAATCTATCGATGCCATTCATATCATAAACCTGATATCTACCGACACAGTCAGTAGCTCGACGGGAGACGGTTTTGTCAATTTGCCAAACGTCGAAGGTGTCGCTCCAAAAACAACACTCAATGGTGATCCATTTGCTGAAAGCAGATTTGACCCTGATATTACCCTAGTAGCGGCTCTGCGAGACCTCGAACCCGCTCCCATCATCACCAAGATTCATGAAATTCAGGGCACTGGAGCCACGGCTAATTTCCTCGGAGCAATAAAAACCATTGAGGCGATCGTTGTGGGTGACTTCCAGAATGGAGATACCGATACCGGACGCAATCTTAGCGGCTTTTATCTTCAAGAAGAAGATGGCGATGCTGATAACAATCCGCTCACATCCGAAGGAATTTTCGTCTTTGACAATAATTTTGGTGTAGATGTCAACGTAGGAGACAAAGTGCTCGTCACTGGCGTTGTCGCCGAATTTACCAGCGGCACTAGTAGCTTGACTCAGCTTCGAAATATTACTACCATCAGCATCCAAGTAAACAATCAATCCCTTCCCACTGCGGCGACGGTTAGCTTCCCTGTCAATAGCACGACTGATTTAGAAGCCTATGAGGGGATGTTGGTTGATATTTCCAGCAATCTGACCGTGACCGAACATTTCCAATTAGGACGCTTTGGTCAGGTCGTCCTTTCTGCCGATGGCCCCAGTAATCAACTAGGTACCGACGGTCGTCTCGACCAATTTACTCAATTTAATGATCCTAATGCCGCTAACTATTCTGCATATCTCGCTGAAATAGCTAAACGTCGTATCGTCCTAGATGACGGCTTAACGATACAAAATCCTGACCCTATCATTCATGCTCGTGACGGTCAACCCCTCAGTGCCTCCAATACCCTGCGCGGGGGTGATACAGTCACAGGGCTAACCGGCATTTTAGATGACCGCTTTGGCGCCGCAAATATAGGCAACTATCGCCTCCAGCCCATTGCTCCGGTGGATTTCCAGGGGACAAATCCTCGCCCCAGTTCGACTCCCGATGTCGGCGGCAATCTCAAAATAGCTAGCTTCAATGTACTGAACTATTTCAACGGTGACGGCACGGGCAATGATGCTAGCTTCAATACACCTGAACAGCGAGGAGCGGATAGTCTTGCTGAGTTTAATCGCCAGCGGGACAAAACAATCGCCGCTATTCTGGGGATGGATGCCGCCGTTGTCGGTCTGATTGAAATTGAAAATGATGGCTACGACTCCCTCAGTGCCATTCAAGACTTAGTAAATGGACTTAATGCAATAGCAGGATCTGGTGCCTATGCCTTTATCGATCCAGAACTTGCCCGACTGGGAACTGACGATATCGCCGTTGGCTTCATTTATCAACCCGGTTTGGTAACCCCCGTTGGTAATGCCGCAACTATTCCAGATGGTTTTGGTCAGGGCGCCTTTGACGACGATAACCGTAAACCCCTCGCCCAGACCTTTGAAGAAATTGCGACGCATGGACAATTTACTGCTGTTATCAATCACCTTAAATCAAAGGGATCTAGTGCCGGTAAGGACGGCGATGCCGATGCGGGAGACGGTCAGGGATTATCCAATGGTACTCGCACCCGTGCCGCCCAAGACCTAGCAAGTTGGCTGGCAACGAATCCCACCGGCACCAGAGACACCGACTATCTTGTTTTGGGTGACCTCAATGCCTACGCCCAAGAAGACCCAATTGTCGCGTTGAAAGATGCCGGCTATACCAACTTACTCCCCGACTCTACCTATTCCTTTGTTTTTGATGGACAGTGGGGGTCTCTCGATTATGCACTTGCTACGGGTACTCTAGAAGGGCAAGTAACAGGTGCCGAAAAATGGCACATCAACGCCGATGAACCCAATGTTCTAGACTACAACACTGAATTCAAGTCTGCAGATCAACTTACTAGTTTGTATGCCGCAGATGCCTTCCGTTCTTCCGACCATGATCCAGTAATTGTGGGACTAGATTTAACGCCTTCAAGTATTAATGGGGATGACAAAGATAATTTTCTCTACGGTACGCCCGATGATGACAAAATCAAAGGCTTTGGAGGGAATGACTACCTCTTTGGCGAAGGTGGCAATGACAAACTGTATGGGGGAGAAGGTTATGACTATCTCTATGGGGGCCCTGGTAACGACACCCTCTATGGCGAAGAAAAGAATGATAGTCTTTATGGAGAGGATGGTGACGATATCCTCATAGGGGGACCAGGAGCAGATAACATGAGGGGTGGACGGGGTAATGATAAGTTTGTCTACAATGCCCTGAATGAAGCTGGAGATAGGATCTTCGACTTCAATCCAAGCCAAGACCAATTGGTCTTAACTGAGTTGTTCACAAGTCTTGGTTATGGCGGTACAAACCCCATCGCTGACGGTTATCTGCGTTTCAGTAGTTTCGGATTGAGTACTCGAGTGCAAATTGACGCAGATGGTTCACTCAACGGTTCTAGCTACACCACCCTGACCACGCTGTCAGGAGTCTTTCCGTCTAGCCTCTCCGTAGGTACTAATGTTGTTGTGATTTAAAAGCTCTCTGAATTTACGCTTGTCGCCCTCCCTTCGACTCCGCTCAGGGTAGGGGCGAGAGTCTCTTTTCTGGCTTGCCTTGTTTTGGCGGGCTTCTTTTAACGGGAGTTCGATAGGGGGTGGATTGCTGAAATTGAGAATAAGAGAATTTTTCCAGGTTTCCCAAACTGCACCATCAATGAGGATCGCCTGAGCTGGACTACCAATGGCAGGTTGTGGAGGTCGAAACAGTACAAATCCCAAAATTGCTCAAGCCAAATAACGAGGCATTAGAGCCATTTCTTTGATACCATCAGTCTAAACTTTATCACGGCTGTTCTGGTATGTACCAAGACATTCCCTCGTTTTGTTATACTAAACATCCTGACTAATCACCTGGACTGAGGAAGTTCAACTACTGTGTCATCGTCTAGCACTGTTCGGCCTTCGCCTCTTAAACCCGTCGCATCTCCTCCATCGAGTTTTGTGCAGGGGATATTTTCGACCACCAGCGTCACTTTGCTATTTATTAGTCTTCTTTCTACTTCGGTGGTGGCGGGGGCGTTATTTGGTCTGGCCATTAGTTTTCGCAATTTACCCGATGTGCGAAGCCTGAAGTCCTATAGCCCCTCTCAAACTAGCTATATCTACGACGTCAAGGGTCGAGAAATCCTGAGTCTGCACGGCGAAGAAAACCGCAAGGTGGTTTCCCTAGACCAAATTTCTCCTAATTTGAAACGGTCTGTATTGGCGATCGAGGACAGTAATTTTTATACTCACCAGGGTATTAATCCCAACAGTATTGGTCGGGCGATCATGGCTAACCTAAAGCGGGGCGGCGTGTCGGAGGGAGCTTCGACCCTGAGTATGCAGTTGGTTAAAAATATTTATCTTTCTCGGCAGCGCACGTTTACCCGCAAGGCGACCGAAGCTGTGTTGGCCCTGCGAATTGAACAGGTTTTTAATAAAGACCAAATTTTGGATATGTACCTCAATTATATTTATTGGGGACACAATAATTATGGAATCCAAACGGCCGCTGAAAGTTATTTTGGCAAGTCCGCCGCTCAATTAAACCTAGCGGAAGCGGCACTCCTCGCGGGGATGATCCAAGCGCCGGAAGCCTACAGTCCGTTTAATAATTATCAAGCCGCTAAAGCTCGACAGGCTCTGGTGCTGGAGCGCATGGCTACTCTGGGCTGGATTTCTGAGCAAGAGTATGATAAAGCTAAAAAAACGCCCTTGATCCTGGCAAAACCCACCGCTTGGTCTACCAGTAAATTGCCCTACGTCACGGATACCGTGATCAAAGAACTGCAAGACCGCTATGGCGAAGAGGCCGTTGCTAGGGGAGGACTGCGGGTGCAGACCACTGTCGATACGGAGACGCAAAAGATGGCAGAGAATCAGGTTAAATCTGCCTACCAGCGTTTACGCCCCGGTCTTTATCGGGCCAAGGATTTACAATTAGCCCTGGTGGCGGTTGAACCCCAGACCCACTTTATTAAGGCGATCGTGGGCGGGGTCGATTACAAAAAAAGTCAACTGAATCGCGCCTTGCAATCTCGGCGACAACCGGGGTCCTCCTTCAAACCCTTTGTCTATTACACCGCCTTTGCTAGTGGCAAATTTACCCCGAGTTCCGTGGTGGTGGATACGCCGATTCGTATTCGAGATGGCGGTATTTTCTACTCGCCTAAAAATTATGGCGGGGGCTACTCTGGCGCTATGTCCATTCGCAGTGCGGTGGCATCGTCGCAAAATATTCCCGCTGTTTGGATTGGTAATAAAGTTGGTATCAATAAAGTCATTGAAGCCGCTCAACGCATGGGCATTAGAAGTCCTCTCCAAGCCGTTCCGTCTTTGCCCCTCGGCTCAGTGGATGTGACTCCGCTGGATATGGCCACCGCCTATGCCACCTTGGCCAGCAACGGCTGGTATTCGGAGCCGACGATTATTCTCCGCATCACCGATAATCAGGGCAATATTGTCCTAGACAACACTCCTAAACCGCAATTAGTGCTTGACCCCTGGGCCGCGGCGAGTACTTCTTCTGTTCTGGCTTCCGTGGTGGGAGGGGGGACAGGAAAATCTGCCTACCTAGGCCGACCCACCGCCGGCAAAACTGGGACGACGGACAATGAACGCAATGTCTGGTTTGTTGGCTATGTCCCTCAACTGGCCACGGCGGTCTGGATTGGAGATGATGCCAACCGCTCCTTGGGAACGGGTATCACCGGCGGACAATATGCGGCTCCTGTCTGGCGATCGTTTATGAGCCAAGCCGTCAAAAATCTGCCAGTTGCTTATTTCCCCGATGCGTCTAAGTTTCCGCGCCCAAAACCGGATAAGCCAGGTAAGGCTAAAAAGTAGTTACGGTAAGGTCTAAACGCCTTAAATTCTGCCATGGTTAGGATTATTGATTGAATTAAATGCAGTGTCATTGCAAACTCTAGGCTTTTGTTTTCCCACGGTTGTTATTGATGGAGTTTTTTTTCAAATCAGTCAACAATCTGGTATTCCTAGGGTCTGGAAATGTTTACTGATGACGTGGCAGAAGCAAGGACTTTCTCAACACTTTATTATTGTTGACCGTAATAGAACCTTCCCTAGAATTCCTGGTTTTAAATATTATGATCTAGATGCCTACGATTACCGCTATACACCTCAAGATTCCCAGGCATTACAGGAGATCTGTGATCACTTTCACGCAGATCTTTTTATCTCTACCTACACCACCACGCCACTTTCTACGCCGTCGGTTTTCTTGATCCATGATATGATTCCTGAAGTTTTGGGTATGGATTTGAGCCAAGTCTGTTGGCAAGAAAAACATAACGGTATCTTCCATGCAAGCGCTCATTTAGCGGTTTCTCAGAATACAGCTCAGGATTTAGTGAGGTATTTCCCCCATTTAAAATTAGCAGAAATTACCATTGCGCCCTGTGGTGTTTTAGATGAATTTTCGCCGGCTAGCCCGCAGGAAATGAGAGAATTTTGCCAAGACTATGACATCACAATTCCTTTTGTTTTATTAGTAGGAGAACGCATCGGAGTCGATGGTTATAAAAATGCTCGTTCATTTTTTTCTGCCTTAGCAGACATGGAGCGTAATTTGGGCGTGGTCTGTGTTGGTGGCAAGGCTGAATTAGAGCCAGAACTGGTTGCCTTGGCCCCCGATCATGCGATCTGGTTACTCTCCTTGACGGATGCTCAATTAAAAGTTGCCTATTCTGCGGCGATCGCCTTAATTTATTCCTCACGTTATGAAGGGTTCGGTTTACCTTTATTAGAAGCCCAGGCCTGTGGTTGTCCGATTATTGCCGGGTATCATTCGTCTATTCCTGAAGTGGCGGGGGACGCAGCCTACTATATTGATGTTTTGAATCCAGCGGACTGGAAAACGGCGATCGCCAACATTCAAGAGCCGAACCTCCGCGCCTCCTTGATTGAACGGGGATTAACCCATTGCCGATCCTTTAGTTGGTCAACCATGGCAATGATTGTGGCGGAGTCCTTGACAAAAACAGCGCAAAAGATTCACCAGGGTCAGCGGATAGGTGCACCCATACTCTGGACTCAGTTTAGACAAGAGCAGTTAAAACGAAATGAGCTAGAATCCAAACTGGCTCAGATGAAATTCACCGCCGAATCTCTGCAAGAGCAGTTTGAGCAAACCCATCGAGCGTTAGAACAGAGATTGACCACCGCTGAAGCGGAACTTAGGGAAATCAAAACCAGCAAAGTCTGGGGATTTTATTTAGGCTATCAAACCATCAAATCCTGGCCCTGGGTTCGTACTCTTTTCTGCCTAAGCGACTCGACCCCCATTGACGTTGACTCTGATCTGGCTATAGTAAAGGGATATAAACAATTATCTATAACGACTATGACTGAGCCGCAACCCAGCAAAATCCCCCAAGTCGAAGACCCTAAGTTTGGCTTTAATGACTACGCAGAACGTCTCAACGGCAGAGCCGCCATGATTGGCTTTTTGTTGGCGTTGGTGATTGAGTATCTCACGGGCAAAGGTGTTTTGGTCTGGTTAGGTCTGAAATAATCCACGCCTAGGTCAATGGTAAGATGGAGAATGGCTTGCCCCCAGGGTGTTTATCTCTCAAAAGCCTTCCCCTCATCTTCATACTGCTCCGAAGCATTACTTTAACGCCATGGCTACCCAACTTTCTCCGTCCATTCCCTTGAATTTCCCGCTAACGGCGATCGTGGGACAAGACGCCATTAAGTTAGCGCTACTCCTGGGAGCCGTTGACCCTGCCTTGGGGGGCATTGTTATTGCCGGGCGGCGGGGAACGGCAAAATCGGTCATGGCCCGCGCAATCCATACTTTGTTGCCCCCCCTTGAAATTATTCGAGATAATCGCTTTAACTGCGACCCCTCCCAGCCCAGTCAGTGGGATGATGACACCGTAGAACAATACGCAGATCAAAGCCTAGCTAATATTGCCACGGAAATTATTCGCGCTCCCTTTGTGCAAATTCCCCTAGGCGTCACCGAAGACCGCCTCTTAGGGTCAGTAGATGTGGAAGAATCAGTGAAACAGGGAAGTGCCATTTTTCAGCCAGGGCTCTTAGCCCAAGCCCATCGGGGCGTTCTCTACATTGATGAAATTAATTTATTAGACGACCAAATTGCCAATCAACTGCTGAGTGTGTTGACCGATGGACGCAATCAAATCGAACGCGAAGGCATTAGTTTTCAGCATCCCTGCCGCCCACTCCTCATTGCCACCTATAACCCCGAAGAAGGGCCCCTGCGTCCCCATTTACTCGACCGCATTGCCATTGCTCTTTCGGCCGATGGTGTGCTGGGGTTAGACCAACGGGTGGAAGCGGTGGAGCAGGTATTGGCCTATGCCCATTCCCCCCAGGCCTTTATCCAGCAGTATGACGCTGAACTCGATGACCTCAAAACCAATATTATTTTGGCGCGGGAATGGCTCAAGGAAGTCACCATCAGCCATGACCAAATGGCCTATTTAGTCGAAGAAGCGATCCGGGGAGGACTAGAAGGACACCGGGGTGAATTATTTGCCATTCGAGTCGCAAAGGCGATCGCCGCTTTGGATGGTCGGAATGGGGTCACCGCCGAAGATCTCCGGCAAGCCGTTGCCCTGACCATCGTTCCCCGCAGTCTGTTGATGGATAACCCGCCCCCGCCGGATCAACCGGCTCCGCCCCCGCCGCCAGAACAGCCCCAGGATGAGTCGGAGCAAGACCAAGATGAGGAGGACGAGGAGGAAAATCCCGAAGAACCCGACCAAGAGCCCCCTAGCATTCCCGAAGAATTTATTTTTGATGTGGAGGGGGTGAGCCTCGACCCCAGCGTGCTTTATTTTGCCCAAATGGCCCAGCGTCAGGGCAAATCCGGCAGTCGTGCCAAAATCTTTTCCGATGACCGGGGGCGCTACCTCAAACCCATGTTGCCCAAGGGCCGAGTTAAACGCATTGCCGTAGATGCGACCCTGCGAGCCGCCTCTCCCTACCAAAAAGCCCGACGCCTACGTCAGCCAGACCGCAAGGTCATTGTCGAGCAAGGCGATATTCGCTCCAAGCGCCTTGTCCGTAAAGCGGGAGCTTTAATTATTTTTGTAGTGGATGCTTCGGGCTCGATGGCCCTCAACCGGATGCAGGCTGCTAAGGGAGCAGTGATGCGCCTCCTGACCGAAGCCTACGAAAATCGAGACCAGGTGGCACTGATTCCCTTTCGGGGCGAACAGGCGGATGTGCTTTTGCCCCCCACCCGCTCCATTGCCATGGCCAAAAAACGTTTGGAAACCCTGCCCTGTGGCGGTGGCTCTCCCTTATCCCACGGACTCACTCAAGCGGTGCATGTGGGCATGAATGCCAAGTTATCTGGGGATATTGGCCAAGTCGTGATCATTGCCATTACCGATGGTCGGGGTAATATTCCCCTAGCTCGTTCCTTGGGAGAACCGCCTAGTGAGGGCGAAAAACCAGATATTAAAGCCGAATTATTGGACATTGCCGCCAAAATTCGCGGGGTCGGGATGCAACTCTTGGTGATTGATACGGAGAAAAAATTTGTCTCGACGGGCTTTGGTCGGGAACTTGCTCAAAAAGCCGGTGGTAAATACTACCAATTACCCAAGGCTACGGATCAAGGGATTGCCTCCATGGCTCGTCAGGCGATCGCCGATATGAGATAGACTCAGCCACGGTTTCCAACGGTTGCTATTAACGTTGGATGACCGCAGATATGATACAGTTGGGGGCAGTGATTTGCTAGAGTTATTGGCTTCGTCCCGGCTTACAGTCTGTAAAACTTAATGCCTCTGTGTCTAAAAAAATGGCGATCGCCATTTTAATCCGCCTTCCGCACACGCTACATGAAGCGTAGCAGTATAAATAGATCCGCAGTAGATGGAGTGTGTACAACAACTATTACGCCACCGCAAGTGTAGTTTAAATTAATTACTCTATTAATGGTCGCAACCTGCGAAATGTGGGTTTAATGATGGCTTCAACGGGATAATCAATTTCGGTAGCGCCAACATTAAAAAAGCATCGGCGTTGCATAATAGAGATATGAACAGAGGAAATCACAATGCAATGCCCTGAGTGTAAATCTACTCATATCCGTAAAAATGGTAAGTAAGAAGGGTAAATTAAGTATAAGATAGAAAAGTCCTTCAAAAGAAACCTTAATGCCAGCTCCACTGCGGATTATTCTCACCCCAGAAGAAGACGAGACCTTAAGTGAACTCCGACAGGCTCCAAGTGTTCCTCAGAGAACCCGAGATCGTGCCCATATTTTACGATTAAACGCCCAGGGATTGAATGCACCAGCGATTGCGGAGATATTTGGTTGCCACCAGCACACGGTCAGAAAAACCCTACGACGCTGGCAAGAAAGAGGGTTAAGAGGATTGTGGGAAGACCCGGGAAGAGGAGCCAAACCTAAGTGGAAAGAATCAGACTTGGACTATGTCATAGAGTGCATAGAGAAGGAGCCTAGAATCTATAACAGTAAGCAATTAGCCAAGAAACTCAAACAAGAGCGGTCAGTGGATTTGAGTAGCGACCGCTTGAGAAGATTGCTCAAAAAAAAACTATCGTTGGAAACGAACGAGAAAAAGCCATAAACAAAAGCAAGACCCCTTAAAAAAAGCCATTAAGCAGGCAGACTTGCAGATGCTGATAGGGGCGGCAGAAGAGGGAGAGATTGAGTTGAAGTATTTAGATGAGGCTGGATTTTGCCTTGAAAGTCCGGTGAGCTATAGTTACAGCCAGGTAGGAGAACAAAAGCGGATGGAACAACACCGCCAAAAATATGGCAGTCGAATTAGCATTTTGGGGTTGTGGCAACCGGGAAAAGGCTTTGAATACGCCTTAGCTCAAGGAGGGTTTAAGGGAAAAAGTTACATCAAAGTGATGGACTGGGTTGCCGAAAAAGCCGAGAAAACCCTGACACGAGAGGGTCGCATCACTGTAGTTGTGCAAGACAACGGCTCGTTGCATACCAGTCTACTAGTAAGTCAACAGAGAGAACGCTGGCAACAGCAAGGGCTGTACATTTTCTGGCGTTGCTGATTTGCAATATGAATCTCTAAGAATACCACTTTTTAAACCTTGATTCAAACTACCTTCTGGATATGTGCAAGGTTCGCATTCATACCTGAATTAAGCAACGCCCATTTTCTTTCTGCCTCCTTATTGTTCAGAAATGAACCCGATTGAAACACAGTGGCATCAACTGAAAAGTCACGAAATTGCTGGACAGATGTTTGATAATGAGTATGATTTGGCAAAGGCTGTGATGAATGGTACTAGTGCACGTAGTGAAGCAGGAGGATATACACTGGAACGTTTTATATTTAATTGTGCCTAGCTACTTACCTACTTATCAGGTATCAGGTATCAGGTTTTTACCAGTTTTTGGGCTGAAAGGAGTCGCCATTGAGGATAGCAACGGTTTCGCCGGTTTGGGCGAGGACGAATAGCCCTTGGCGGTAAGCATATTTATCGGCTCCATCTTCTATATCGATACCAGCAATGGCCCCATAAAGTTCCTTGTGCTGGTATTCGGGGAATAGCGGACGAAAGTTAGCTAATTTTTCAGTTAAATCGTCAATATAATCAATTTTTACAGTTTTTTCAACAAAAACTGCGACTATCTGACTATCATTGCTGAGCAGAAGATTGACACCAAAGTAGAGATCCCCTTGCTCCTTTCCTACATTTTGTCGGCTTTGCTGGACTGCAATCCCTCTTTGGGGAAACAAAATTTCGCAAGCGGGCAAGACTTCAAATTCTAGAAAACTATCAACATCAAAATCGCCGAATATTTTCTTCCATCTTCTAGCCCTAATTTCTTCGCTACGGTCAAGGATGGCTTGGGTGATGGGATCACGGTGGAGAATTTCAGTTGAGGGGAAAGCCAATCGAGGTGATTCAGGAGGGCTAAGACGTTGCTCAATCTTTTCGAGACGCTGGATAATTTCCTGCTGAGTCTTCCAAAGGGATTCTAATTGTGCCTGTACGTCGTTTTGTGATGTCATAATACTTAACCGTATTCTTGTTCATACTCAAAAAAACCTTTTTCTTTTGAGTATCCGTAAACTAAACAATTTGAGGGGATGACTCTTTGAAATGGGGTAACTTCCTCTTTGACCAGTTTGAAACTACCCAGTAAGTAACCTAAAAAATAGATAATAAATTTGTCGATTTCATCAGCGGAGAACTGAGCTTCATTGGGCTTTTCACGATGAACGGTCGGAGTTACCGCTTCATGGGAGCATCGATAAAAGCTAAATTCAACACAGTTGCGGTAGTCAAAAATTGCAAAGGCGTAAGGGTAGGTTTTATCTTCTTTCTTAACTTCTAAATAGAAACGGAAGGCAAAGGTGCTTTTTCCTTCGTAAACAATTTGGCTACTTTCACCAAAAAGATAGCTTAGTGTCCAGTAAATAAACCCTATATGGGCGATAGTCTCCGCTTCAGGCAAGTCTGTCCACCAACCCTCATTAAAGATGCGGTTGGATGTTCTCCAGAATGTGGGACTGAAGCAATAGCTAAAATCTAGGTCAATAAAATATTTTGATAAATTACGGTAGTCGTGATCATTTAAGCTAAAAATCTTGAAGTCTGTATTATTAAAGGTAAAGTCAATGATTGTATTCCTAGGTGTGATCAGAAAATCATTTAATTTGTCCTTAAAATATTGATTGGGATGCAGTTCTTTGATCAATTCTTGTCTTTCTTCTTCTGTCAATTCCTTGATCATTGAGGCCAGATAATCAACTTTATCGGACGGTAAGTCGGCTGAACGAGCAGGATTGATCGCCGTCCGGTGCCGGTTGGAAAACTTTAAAAAGGCGATAAAGTCAGCAACCTGCTGGAGTTGAGGCTCCGTGAGTTCGTCTAGTTGTTGCTTAAGGTCTTCGGCGCTGGTGGGCATAACGGAAGGAAATCAAGAGTAAGTCTATTGTGTATTATATGGGGCCGCGGTTTCACCGAGGTGAATGGTTTGCTCCAGCCAGAGATTAAAGTCTTGGTCGTAGAGTTCGGTGGGAGTCATAAGCTGGGAACAATTGTTTTTATAGTAGACTTTGGTGATTTCCTTGATCAGGTATTAAACTTTTACCAGTTTTTAGGATCAAATATTTTTTCATTTAATAGCGTAACGGTTTCCCGGGATTGGGTCAGCACGAATAGTCTATGGCGATCGCCATATTTATTGGTACCTTCTTCGGTAAACTTGTTTTACTGATATTCTGTAAAGCATCGTTGGGGTGACAGGATGAGTTTTGATAATGGGCTGAAGTTTATAGTGGAGGCTGAGGGGATTTTGACGGAGATTGCAGGGCTTGATCAAGAAATTGCTGAGATTTTGGCTAATATTGAATTGTTGTTATCCCAGGGGTAAGGCTATGACTGTCAAAGAAAGACTTCTTCAAGAGATTGAGCAACTGCCTGATGATTTATTGACTGAGTTGCTGGATGTTGCTTTATTGATTAAACAACGGCAGGAGGCTTCTGGTTTACCAATGGTACAGCGAAAAAAAAGTCAGGTTAAGGCTTTACAAGGGTGGTTTGAAAAGACGGTTCCTGCTCCGGCTGATTTTGATGAGGATGATGCCAAATGGGAGTATTTACAGGCAAAACACAATCTATGAAAATGTTAATTGATACAAATATAGTCATTGATGTCGCTTTGGAAAGGGAGCCTTTTTTTGAAGATTCTGATCGTGTATTGGCTTTGGCTGAAGAAAAGGCTTTTGATGGATATTTATCGGCGGCTTCTATTAGCGATATTTTTTATATTGTCCGTAAGGATAAAGGGAATTATTTAACGTTTGAATTTTTGCAATATATTATTTCTTTTTGTTCGATTGCAATGGTTGACGAGATGGTAATTAAAAATGCTTTGGCATCAAATCCAAAAGATTTTGAGGACGCGATTCAGTATCAAACAGCTTTGACGGCGGGTCTTAATGGAATTGTGACACGGAATCCAAAGGTTAAACAACAGTAATACTTTTCCTGCCATAAGCTCATATATGCTACCATTTGTCCATGGCATATATTCCTCTTAGAAAAGCGGTCGAATTTCTAGGAATGCACCCCAACACCTCAAGGAAGTACGCAGATGAAGGCAAGATCAAATCGATCAAAAACCAAGCAGGACAAAGACTGTACGACGTTGAATACTATCAGCGTAACACAATTGAAACTGCCACCGTTTGCTACTGCCGAGTCAGTTCCCGCAAACAAAAAGATGACCTTGTTAGACAGGTTGGGGTACATCCCACTTGAGGTAATACCTGGGGACTAGTATGGCTGTGAGAGAATGGAAGAGTTCCCTTTAGGTAGAAAGCTATGTTACCGATGCCCCCAGAAGAACAAGCACTGGTTGATGAATATACTACAAAAGTAGCTC
>JBGSZT010000010.1:0-3866 GCA_041750255.1 Synechocystis sp. | reverse complement strand
GGCGCTTAAGGAACCAGGCAGTACCATCTGGCAAGAGGTAGTAGATGCCTCAGTATTACTTGCCGGGGTGATTGGAGGGCTAGGGGGTGCCAATTGCCGCACCGTTGCCGCCCATGCGGTGCATAATGGTCTGACTCACTTGCCCCAAGCTCACGCTATCTTGCACGGGGAAAAAGTTGCCTATGGTATTTTGGTACAACTCCGGCTCGAAGAATTGGTCGGCGGCAATCAACTGGCGGTGTCCTCCCGTCAGCAACTGCTCAAGTTTTACGAGGAAATTGGCTTGCCCAAAAGCTTAGAAGATTTAGGCTTGAGTCAGATTACCGTGGCGGATCTAGCACGGGTAGCGGAAATAACCTGTCAACCCCAATCGGATATTCATCGTTTGCCCTTTACGGTTTCCCCCGGGGCGGTGATGGCGGCCATGTTCTCCACAACGGCTTCTTGGGTAGACTGAATAGATGTCTTGTTCAGGGTATAGCTTTGATGTCGGAGACGATGATCCGGGGGTCAAATAGGGCAGTTCACAAGCAAAAATAAGGCTTGTTTAGGCTATCGTAGAATTGATTGACGGAAGACCAACTTGGTCAACTAAAGAATCACTGTTAATGGGATAAATAATGAATAAACAAGTTTTTCTAGAAAAATGGCAGGTGTTAGACCCCAATAATCAAAACAAAGTCATTGCCTTTATGGATGTGTTACAACACGAACAATCCTGTTATCAACCTCAAACAAATTTAGGTAAAAAGCTTTGGGAAATCAGAGCAAAATAGTTGCCGATAAAAACACCAAGATTGTTGGTTTACAAGAAATAGAGGCAGAGTTAAATGAAAACAGAAATAGGGAGTAATGATTAAAACCCATCTTGACTCTGGTGTGCTGATTAGGGCGGCAAGGGGAAGCGATAATATTACTCTAACGGCAATGGGGATTTTGGATGATGATCAAAGTCCTTTTGTTCGAGTCTATTTGTGAAGCTCGAAACCTTAACCAAGGCAACATTCCATAAACAATGGTGCGAGGTAAATTTTATCAAAGTTATTTTGAAA
Organism: Synechocystis sp.; assembly: GCA_041750255.1. Lineage (GTDB taxonomy): Bacteria > Cyanobacteriota > Cyanobacteriia > Cyanobacteriales > Microcystaceae > Synechocystis. The sequence goes on along the minus strand of JBGSZT010000010.1, from coordinate 2,814 downwards.
GTTGTCAGTTTTGGACTGAACCTTCCCAAGCGTTATTCGACTTGGCAGAAAGTCTAGCTAGTCAATACGGTTTAAATGCGATGGATGCTTTACAAGTTGCGTCTGCGATAATGCTTGGGTCAGATGAGTTGATTACCACAGAAAAACAAACGGGCGTTGCTTAATTCAGGTATGAATGCGAACCTTGCACATATCCAGAAGGTAGTTTGAATCAAGGTTTAAAAAGTGGTATTTTTAGAGATTCATATTGCAAATCAGCAACGCCAACAAACGAAACCTATGCATCGGGTCAAAGAAATTTCAGTATCTTCTTTAGTTATCTAATACTTTTAAATCCGTAACTGAAGGCATTGTTAGATTTTGCAGTTATGGCAGATCTGGAGGGTTATCTAGGGAGGCTTAGGGTAACGGTTTGGGTCGGTTGTTAACCTCAGGGGGTTTCTGGGATAAGCTGATGGGTGTGGGTTTTTGGTTAGGGTTTTTATGTTGGAGACGATGATCCGGGGGGCAAATTTGGGTAAGTGCTATAGGATTGGTCACCAGACAGAGGGTGACTCAAATTATGTGGCGTTGCGGGATGTGTTGAGCGATGGGGCGCGGTCTTTGGTGAAGCGCTCTACGCGGCGGGGTGCTGGGCAACGGCCGACCCAGGAGGAGTTTTGAGCGTTCAAGGATGTATGTGCGGTTGACGTTTGCGGTGGCGGCGCATTTGGAGCCTAAGATTTTGTCGGGAATAACCCTCGAAATAAGTCGTGCTAAGATTCAGCCATAGACATCCATGGGCAAAGTTAAAATGGATCAGTTATACGAACAAGATTACAGCCAATGGGCAGAAACCATGGCCGATTTACTAGAATCAGGCAACTTTACGGAACTTGATATCGAAAATTTAGTGGAAGAGGTTCGGGATTTGTCGAAGCGAGAACGGGATCGCCTGTTGAGCAGTCTGCGGTTGATCGTCCATCATTTGCTGAAGTGGGATTATCAGCCCGAGCGGCGATCTCGTAGTTGGGAAAATACCATTGGCCGAGAACGGGATAATATTGGACTTTATCTAGAGGACAGTCCTAGCTTGGGGCGATATTTGACTAATGAATCTCTCCAGAAAATTTATCGGGTTGCCCGCTCAGATGCAATGCGGGAAACTGGATTAGAGCTACCTAAAAATTGCCCCTACCCCATCGAAGCTATTCTTGATCGTCCTATTCAGTTTGAGTATTAGTTCCTTTCTTGGTTCTAGTCTGGGGTAACGGTTTGGGTCGGTCGCACCGCGTAGCGGATCTCTGCGAGATCGCCGCTTTGCACTTCTTGGGTAGACTGATGGATGTCTTGTTCACGGTGTGGCTTTGATGTCGGAGACGATGATCCAGATTGCCCTCAGATGTTTCACGCTCATTGAGTTCCAGGTGCGGCAAAGCCTCCAAACTTTGCAAATTCATCTGGTCGGTCTCTATGCAGGCAACCCCAAACGGAAAACTGAGCGCCCCTCGGCAGAGCAACTACTCAAGGCTTTCGTCGGGATGGTACCACTGAAATTACTCCTCTCAATAGCCTACAGCATCGCATCTTGGCCCTCATGAAAATTCCTGAAACCATTTATGAGTTGCCCGTAAAAACTTGATTTATTCCAACCCACCCCCAGAAATGAGCGAACCGACAGTCTGAACTTCGTCTTCCTTGAGTTTGCGGTTCCTTTGCGTCTTCTTTTTTCGGGTTAGTTTTAATTTCCCTAGAAATCGACACATTACGCTTTCACTCACCCTTATCCCACTTCTCTCTTCCCAAACCTCACAATATTCCGATAGAGTGTAATCACTGTGTTCTTCTACCATTGCCACAATCTCTTTTTCCCATCCCTCTAGTTGGCCGGGCTTTCCTCCCCTCGCCTTTTTAGGACTGATATTTCCCGTCTCTCTTTTCCGGGTCACCAATTTTTGCACTGTGCTTTTGCTCACACTAAACCTTGCTGCAACCTTTCTAATCGATGTGTTGCCTGCTTCGTAGGCTGACGATCCTTTCTCGTATATCTTTAGATAGTGCTCGCATTTGTGTTTTTCAATTTTTTCTCTATTGTCCCATACCGTTCTACACTCCGCTGTAGCCCTCTTCCGTCATTCTCAGAAATGAATTTTGGCTTTGATCGATAAAACACTTACTAGGAGAGGATTTCAAGGTTGTTTCAATGTAACAAACAAGAGCAAGATTTTTATTGAGTAAGAATCCCCTCAGAGGAGGACAAGGGTGTAAAAGATAGATGTGGTAAAGATTTGAGAGAATAAGAGGGCAAAAAAAGCGGGGAGAACACAAGAATCTCCCTTAAAACAAATGTTGCCAGAATCATACCAAAAAATCCTGAAAGCTCATCTAACAGAAAGTCAGTACATAACAGTACAATTATTGTTATTGCTACTACAACATCACCGACAAGTGACCCTAGGAACATTGGCTAGTACTCTAGGACATAAATAAAGCGACTATTTATGAGGTCAAGGGTTTGCCAGTGTAAGTCCACTTAAAGGGCTTAGCCATAGTGTGGTTGAAGTACTCAATGAAGTCGAGAATCTTTGCTTTGAGGTCGGCTTGACTCGTCAATCTGACACGACGTAGCAATTTGCGCACCAGAATGCTGAACCAGACCTCAATTTGATTGAGCCAGGAGCAATGCTTGGGGGTTACCAGGCGATGGTCTGGGTTCCGCAGAAACGTCGTGCGGGTCGTCATCGACTCCAAGATGCCGGATTTGCCCTTGAGCCCCAACTCGATAGGCTCAGGTTCAAGGGACGCCACCAAGCGGACGACGGACTCGGACTGATG
>JBGSZT010000009.1:0-3106 GCA_041750255.1 Synechocystis sp. | reverse complement strand
ATTTTTTCCAAAAGCCCACCCTCTCTACTTTTGCCTAAATTCCTGACCGCTAAACTTGATCGGTTTCAACCTCCTGATACACCATCCTTAGCTGCTTAGGGCAAAGCCTGGTTCCAGTCAAAAACTTAAGACTGTCCAGTGTGTAGGTTTAAGGGAAATAAGTCAATGGAGAGACCTTCGATGTCAACGCCTCAATCCCGCACGACCTCAGAGCGCAGCGATGATATCCCATTACTTCTGCATCAGCTTCTTACTTCTGCATCAGCTTCAGCAATTACAGATAGCCGAGGTCATAGATGCCCACCTGCCCGCACCGCATGGGAATCGCCAAGGGTTGAGCTACGGACAATTGAGCATAGTGTTTCTGACCTATATCATGAGCCAGGGCGACCATCGCTTGTGTGCGGCCGAAGACTGGAGTAATCAGCATATTCAGACGCTAATGACAGGAAGCGGGTGGTCAATCAGGGCTAAAGATGCCAGTGATGACCGCTTGGGCGCATTGGTTGAGGTCATCGGTCGTCAGATGGAATCGCGGGAACAGATTGAGCAACAGCTGATGCTGGATTAGGTCAATTTACCAACCAAATTCTGCCCTGGGTCTGCTGGAAACGAGGTGTTTATTACGGCAAGGTTGATGCATGGGGAACTTCCCAAGAATGCCCTGATTGCGGGGCTGAAGTTCGCAAAGACCTCTCAACTCGAATCCATCACTGTCCTAATTGCGGGTCAATCAAGCCCCGCGATATTGCGACGGGAGAAGTTATTTGTGCCCGTGGGCAACGGGTAATTGAAAATGCCTGTGAAGTCGAAGTGGCGGGGACTGGGGTCACTCAGTCTAGCTGGCTGGCGGTGAAGCAGGAAATCTTTGGGGCGACCCAAGGAATCGCCATCCATATTGCCTAGCAATTGGATGGAGAGGATGTCAACGAAATTGTCTAGTTTGCCGTTAATTGGGCTGATAGTAATTGTGGGAAAGATAGGAAACCGCCTGAATTTCTGCCTGGGTATTTTCTAGCTCAACCTGTAACCCCGCTCCTCCCACTTTGGTTTTAATATAGGCCAGCCCTAACTGCGGGTCTAGAGGACTAATACTGGTCAAAATCCCGGCTTTTTCGCCTTGGCAAGTCATGGGAGTGCCTGGAGCAACAGCCTGCTGGAGTTTAATCCCCCAGAGTCGCTGTTTTACGCCCTGATAGGTATTGAGTCGAGCAATGGTTTCTTGCCCGATATAACAGCCCTTGGTAAAGGAAATCGCCCGCCAAAGCCCTGCTTCTAGAGGATTGTAGTCCTCTGTTAATTCGCTGTCCGGGGCGGGTCGTCCTTGGCAAATTCGTAGATGTTCCCATTGGGCCGGGCTGATGTTGGCAACGCCAGCGTTTGTTAGTTTTTCGTGGAAATGAGGCTCTAGGGCTTTAGGAAAAATGAGCCTGTAGCCCGGCAAGTCTAGCCCTGTGGTTGCTGTAATATAGAGGGTTTCATTGCCTTCAGTGGTGATGGCCAGTTGGGTTGCCTCGGGTTGGGGCAATTGCCAGGATTCTAAAAGAACTTGAGCTTGGTTTCCCAGCAATGCTAGGTAGGTGTGACTTGTGGATAAATCATGAACCGACACCTTATCCATGGGGAAAATAAACCGCTCCATCCAATTCAGCAAAAAATCCCGACGAGTAGCGGACACTTGCACCAAAAGAGAGTCTTCTAGAGCATAGACTGTGGCAAGATCGAGAGTCCGCCCGGTGGAATTTACAAATACCGTTTCCATCACCTGACCGGGGCGGAGACCTTCAATATCGTTGGTGGTTTGGTTGTGCAAAAACCGGGTCCGGTCTGCCCCTCGCAATTCTAAAAGACTAGACTCGGAAGGGTGATACACTGCTACGGCATCCAGGCTAGGAATTTGGGCGGCGATCGCCGAATTATTTAAGAAGGAACTCATCAATCAAGTCTATGATTTGCGCTCTTATCTTAGCAGAAGCAACGGCTTTATTGGCGATCGCCAAGGCGAAAAAGTTACTGCCCAACTAAGGTCGCATTAGTAAGCCCGCATCTAAATAAGTCCCGCTATCGGCACTTTTTCCTGTAACGACGTGAAACGCTTTTTATAAACCCTAGATTGTTTTAATTCCCCGACTCTGACGAAAGAGGGATAATTGAACGAAACAACGACTCATTCTGTCTAAAAAAGTTGTAGATGAGATTCATAAAGGATAAAACTGTGATGAACTCCAAGAAAAAATTTGCTTTGGGAATTGCGATCGCCACTGGCGTCGGTTTGATTTTTACTACATTTGTTGACGCTCAGAGCCTTAGCTATCCTGATGTTGTAGCCCAAGCACAAACTAATTCTCAAGCGCTAACCAGTGCTGATATCGAAGGCTTGAAGTTTATGCGTGAAGAAGAAAAACTAGCGCGTGATGTGTACGATGTTTTAGGCGATCGCTGGAATTTACGCAGTTTCAATAATATTAATCAAGCAGAGCAACGCCACATGGATCAGGTGAAGATGCTGATGCAGACTTATGAGATCACCGATCCTATTGTTAGTGACCGCGTGGGTGTATTTGCCAATCCTGAACTAGCGGCAATGTATAAGCAACTGGTACATCGCGGACAGACTTCATCTTTAGAAGCTTTAAAAGTGGGTGCATTGATCGAAGAAACTGATATTAAAGATTTGCGAGATCGCCTGAATGCAACTAATCATCCGCAACTTAAAACCCTGTACGAGAATCTGTTGCAAGGTTCCTACAATCATTTGCAAGCCTTTGTTAGACAGATTGAGCGTCAAGGTGAATCTTATATTCCTCAAGTTCTCTCGCAACAGGAGCTTACAGCAATTTTGGCTCAGGGACATCGCTCTGGCCGACATTGGTACTGATTTGGTTGCTTTGCTCATACATCAATAGAGGTCTATCCTCAGTGGTGCAGAAAACTGAAAAGCCTAGAATGCAGTAACTTTGGTAAATTCGGCGTTGCATAATAGAGATATGAACAGAGGAAATCACAATGCAATGCCCTGAGTGTAAATCTACTCATATCCGTAAAAATGGTATCAATAAGCAAGGTAAACAAAATCATATTTGTGTCAACTGTAGTCGTCAATTTA
>JBGSZT010000008.1:0-16486 GCA_041750255.1 Synechocystis sp. | reverse complement strand
ATTTTTTCCAAAAGCCCACCCTCTCTACTTTTGCCTAAATTCCTGACCGCTAAACTTGATCGGTTTCAACCTCCTGATACACCATCCTTAGCTGCTTAGGGCAAAGCCTGGTTCCAGTCAAAAACTTAAGACTGTCCAGTTAGGGGAGGAATATCAGAATAATCAATATCCTCATCTGATAGGGAGTTTAGTGCTGACCAGTTAGTGCGAGATGTAGTGTTGGAATCGTTTTTTTTCATGGTTATTCGCTCGTCGTGCATATTTTACCCCCCCAAGCCTTCATTCTGAATACGATCGCCGATGATGCGAGCTTTTTGGCTCTCCTGGGGTCGTTGATTTTCCAGCATTTCAGCGATGTATTTGCCCATGGCGATGAGGTGGGGGCGTTTGGCGAAGTAGGTGTCATCGAGGCTGGTGCGGATTTGGCTGATCACGAGTTTGGGGTCTTTGTCGGCGAGGAGTTCTTGGATCGCCATCAGGATTTCACTTAATACTGGAGTTTGGACTAACCGGGTAGAAAACGGCAGTTAGTGCCTTGCACGGACTGCCGTAAAGTCAATGAAAAAGTAATGCACATTGACCCTATGATTTTCGAGCAGTTGAGCCAATTCCGCCAGAGCATGTATGAACAACTGGGCAAAGCCAAAGATGCGGTGTTTGAGTTGATGGATGCGGTACTGGTGAGCGCTAGCATCCCTTCGTTCGTGAGCTTATCCCAAAGCCCGGTGTTTCGACGGCAATGGTCCAGCATCTATGCTGCCTTGCATGACAGTCGATTGCCGCAGGCAAAATTGCTGGGGCAGCTCGCGGCCCAGGTAGAGACACACAAGCAACCGATTTTGGCGGGAGACCAGACGCTATGGCCGCGTCAGGATGCCAAGACGCTACGGGAACGGACATTTGAACGTGGGAGTGACTCGCATCCGGTGATGGGACACAGTTACAGTACCCTGGCATGGATTCCAGAGGAGCAGGGGAGTTGGGCACTGCCGTTACGACAGGAGCGGATTAGTAGCTTTGAGACCCCCGGTAAGCGAGCGGCATTCCAGTTGCAGCAAGTTGTCCGCCAATTGGGAGTCAGAGCGTTAGCCGTGTATGACCGGGGCTACGGGAATGCTCAGTTTGTCACCCTGACCAATGGGATTGAGACCGACCTGTTGCTGCGCCTAGCCTCTAACCGCGTACTGTATGGTGCCCCCCCTGCCTACTCCGGTCGGGGGGCTCCTCGCAAGCACGGGGTGAAATTCAAGTTGAATGACCCGACGGCTTGGCCAGATGCTGATGAAACGATAACGGTGGAAGACCCGGAGTATGGTCAATTGCAGGTCATGCGCTGGAGCAATTTCCACTTCAAGCAGTCGTCCACCCGTGCAATGGAAATCATCCGAGTCGAGGTGGTCACCCCTGCGGGTCACAAGCGCAAGTTTCAGCCTTTGTGGCTCGCCTGGTTAGGTCAAACGATGCCCGAACTCAAGACTCTTTGGCGCACCTACCTGCGTCGCTTTACCATCGAACACTGGTACCGTTTTGCTAAGCAACGATTGCATTGGACACAGCCCCAACTTAGTTCTGTCCAGGCAACGGAGCGTTGGAGCTTTCTGGTTGTCCTAGCAACTTGGCAACTATGGCTCGCCCGCACCGACTGTCTTGACCATCCCTTGCCCTGGCAGCGGACTCAGGATAATCTTAATTTAGCTCCCGGTCGCGTCGCTCAAGCCTTTGCCAGCATTTTAGTGGCCATTGGCACACCGGCGAAACCTCCCAAACCCCGCGGAAAATCTCCCGGTCGTTCAACCGGAGAACGTCTTTCCCCAAGACCTCGCTATCCAACAGTCAAAAAACGAACATCCAGACCTAAAAAGTCCGAGAAACTACTGAAATCAGAACTAGAACAGGTAGCCTAAAGCCCTGGTTCCCTTACCATCTCGTACTTCCGTTCAGCTTTTTCCAGGGGTTGAGCAATTTTCCCATGCTGTTTTCTCGCTCCTCTATTCAAAATTAGTCCAAACTCCAGGTCAATACTATCCAGCAATAATGATACAGTTCTGGGATGTTTGACAATATCTGTAAATTTCTAACAGAAGCCTTCTCCGAAGACTACGCCACCTGGCTCCTAGGGAAATCCGTCTCCCTGACAACCCTCAGTCCCAAGGAACTGTCCTTGGAGCCGATTCGGGCTGATTCCCTAATTTTGGAACAGTCCGACGACATGGTTCTGCACCTAGAATTTCAGACCGAGCCAGATGAAACCATGGGCTTTCGCATGTTGGACTATCGGGTGCGGGTACACCGACGTTTCCCCTACAAAACCATGCAGCAAGTGGTGATTTACTTGAAGAAAACCTCGTCTGCCTTGGTTTACCAAGATAGTTTTCAATTAGGAGAAACCAGCCATCGCTATCGGGTCATCCGTCTCTGGGAAGAATCACCGGAGCCTTTTTTGAAAAGTCCAGGGCTATTACCCCTAGCGGTCTTGACTCAAGGTTCAGATGCAACGGAACGGTTGCGGGAAGTTGCCTTAGCCCTGGATACAATTGAAGACAGAAGAGTGAAAGCCAACTTGACCACCGCTACCGCCGTTTTTGGGGGATTGCTGGTTAAGCCAGAACTAATCAAGACCATACTACGGAGCGAAATCATGAAAGAATCCGCCGTTTATCAAGAAATTTTGCAGGAAGGCGAACAACGGGGTCTTCTCAAGGGAGAACAACGGGGTCTGCTTAAAGGAGAACAACAGGGTCTTCTTAAAGGCAAGCTAGAAGGCAAACTGGAGGTTGCTCAAAAACTACTCGAAAGGGGATTATCCTTGGCAGAGGTCATAAGTCTGACAGGATTAAGTGCCGATATCTTGAAAAATACCACTGCCCCCCATGACTCCTGAAAACCTTGTTGTACCTTATTAAAATTTCTGCTGCTTCTATGGCGATCGCCTCAAGGTCAAGCCCGAAGAAATCCCCAACCGAATCACGGCTCTGCAACAGGAACTTAAGCACTGCTAAACAGCAATTGTTGACGGCTCTAGGGAAATAACTAACCGTCTCGCTCAACGCCATTCCCCCTGTAGCGTAAACGCCGCCCAATAGTAAGGCGATCGCCATTGAGGGTCTTGCCAAAGCTGACGCTGGGCCTGGCGCAGGGCGGCGGCGGGAGCCAAGTTATCTTTTAACATCCCTTCATAAAAATAGGACATCAGGGCGGCGGTTCCCGCATCATCCACATTCCATAAACTCGTCACGACCCGGGGTGAACCCGCATACATAAAGCCTCGGGTTAAGCCAATCAACCCTTCCCCGCGAATGACTTGACCCAGTCCGGTTTGACAAGCACTCAGGACCACCAGATCCGCCGAGAGATTCAAATTATAAACCTCCTGTAGACGCAGAAAGCCATCGACGGGATTTCCTCGCTCATCCATCAGGGACATGACGATCGCCGACAGTTCGGGTTGTTCGGTATTGGCAACGCCATGGGTTGCAAAGTGGATAAACCGATATTGAGTCAGATCAGATTGCAGAACCTGGGCATGATTCGCCCCAAAACCAAGGGCGATGGTGCGCTCAGAGGCTGGTACAAAAGCTTTGATGGACTCCGCTTCCTCTCGGGTTCCTGGCAATCGTTCCCATTGAATCCCCAGATTTTGGGCGGCCCTTGCCAGGGGACGGGCTTGGGCTACCACCTCTGGGGACGTTTTTGCTGATTTGACTCGATCGTCCCGCTGGTTAAAGACAGGGTCGGCAAAAATAGCAATGGTTTTGGACGGTTTAGCCCGCTGAAGCGATTGCTGTCGTAAAATCGCCAGGGTTGACACGGAGGGCAAATAAACAATTTCATGGTTGACCATCAGAGGCGCATCACTACCCGGCGTTGGCAGGGCGGCAAAGGGGAAGTATTGCAGGGCACCATCGGCAATAATAACCAAGCGTTTTTTACCCAATTGGGGGGCGATCGCCTGGAGTAGAGACTGACTTAGACTCGTAGCCGAACGCTGAATTTGCCCAGATGTGGCTCGATGATCGTTTGCCAAGGCGAGGTGAAAACGACGAACCTCCCTCTCTATTTCAGCTTTTTTGGGGAGGAAATAACTTTTTATCTCATTTTTACCGATCAGCCAAAGATAACTCCGCTCTTTACCCAAGTAGTACTCTAGGATCAGTGTATCTTCGTCTAATAGTTGAGATTGAATGTCTGAGAGGCTTAATAGCTTGGGTTGGGTGAGCGCAGCATAGCGGGGACTTTGGGAACGAATTTTTTCAAGCAGGCGTTGATAGTCTTGGTTCGCCTGGTTAATTTGAGCATCCAAACTCGCAAGCTGTTCAGCGTTTTTGCTATCACCGAGCACTTTCAATCGACCCACTTTCAGGCGGTTGAGATTTTCTCTAAGATTTTTTTCCTCATTCCCCAAGGCGGGGTCTATGCCTTGTCGGATTTCAGTCTTTGCCTCACCCAGCAATTCTAATAAACTCCTGGCCCTGGCTCGCTCACTGGCTTCGAGGGCTAACTGGTCAAATTTTTGGGTTGGGGATTGCTGGTGCAGTTCCATCAAAAGATCAATATAAAATTCATAGTAATCTTGAACGGTGGAAAAGTAGCTCTGGCGCAGGTCTTGGGAGGTGACTTTGTTGCGTAGGTCTTCTGTCATTGCTAAGGCTTGTTCGATCTGCTTTTTGGCCTCCGTTAGCCGTCCCGTATTGCGATAAAGACGACTGATCTCATAGCGGGTATTCACTTCTCCCAGGCGATCGCCGAGTTTTTGCCAGGCGGTCAGAGCTTGCTCGTAGGTCTCTAAAGCCGGTGCAGTTTGTTGTAATCCGCCATAAATCTTCGCTAAATTGTCTAGGCTCGGTGCCAGGGCCACAAGTTGTCCCATGTTTTTGAACTGTTCCACTGCCTGTTGCGCCGAGGTGAGTCCCAATTGGGGTTGACCCGACGCATAGTAGATACGAGCAAATAGGCTATTGGCCGTAGCTTTCATCCAGGGATCGTCATGGGTTGCGGCGATCGCCTGAATTTGTTTAACGGCGTCTAGGGCCTGAGGATAATTTTGTAAACTTTCATAGGTGCGGGCCAGGGCTGAGAGAGCGACCGCCTGGGAGAGGGGTTGTTTTTCTGTCTGCCAAATAGCCAGGGCTTTTTCAGCGGAGGCCAGGGCATTGGGGTAGTCACGCTTGAGGCGATAATAATAGGCCGACCCCGTCAAGGCCTGACCTTGTTGGAAGCGGTTTTGAGTTTTCTGTGCCACCGCTAGGGCTTGTTTGTAATAGTCTAGGCTGACATCATAACTGCCCAAATCGCCATAAATCCCCGCCAGACTCAGCATGACGCTAATTTCTTCGGAGAGATTACCGGATTCTTGGGCTAGTTTCAGAGCTTGACCAAAGTTATCCAGGCTCTTTTGATAATCTCCCAAGGTCTGATAATTTTCACCGATCGCCGTCAGGGCTGATGCTTCACCCCCTTTGAGCTTGAGGGCTTGGTAAAGCGCCAGGGCTTCTTGATAGACTTCTAGTCCCTGACGAGAGTCACCCCGATTAGTGTGAATCGTGCCGATGGACATCAAAATGGTTGCCATATTCCCGCGATCACCCGCTGCTTTCAGGGTAGCCAGCAGTTGATAAAGCTCTTCCAATGGCATCACATCTTCTGGGCGTGAACGGGAGCCCAAAACCTGGGCAATCTGATTCACTAAGCTGGCACTAGCCGGGTCTAAAATTTTGGCTTGGTTTAAAACCTGCTCTGCTTGCTGTAACTGGCCAAGACTGACGTAGAAAATAGCTAGACTCTGGAGAGTACTCACTTGAGCCGCAGAATCCCCGGCCGCCTTTTGTAGCTCAAGCACCTGGGTCAGGGTGGAGATCGCCTTATCGGTGGCTCCCATCTTGTAATAAACCTGGGCAGTCTGGCTGAGGGAGTTAGCCAATCCCTGGGGATTATTTTGTTGGCGAAACAGAGACTGGGACTCCTCTAACAATTTTATGGCTTGGGGATACTGGCTGAGATTAATGTATCCCATCGCTATGCTGGTTTTGAGGTAAGCCACGTCACTCCCTAGGTTTAACTGCTCGTAGAGGCTCAAGGCTTGCTGGTAGTAGTTAATAGATTCACTATATTGAGACAGTGAAAAGTGAACGAGGGCGATCATTTGCAAGCATTTAGCCACCTCCTTCGGTTGGTCTTGTTGACGGAATAGATCCGCCGCCGATTGTAAAACTTGGAGTGATTTTTGGCGCGACTCCGCAGTTCCTTCCGAGAAAAGTTGCCAGCCTGAGTCTCGTAAGGATTGCGGTGATGCGGGGGCTGATGCTGGAGATACGACGGGAGTCGGGGACTGTTGGGCGATCGCCCGTGGCTGATAAATAGTGAGCGGGAGAAAACTGCCCGTAAAAACGGTTAAAAAGAAGAGAAATAACGAAGGTTTAGCTAACCGAGATGTATGTCTCCCGCTAGTCAGAGTATGCTTTAGAACAAGTTTTATCATGGCCAGTGCTAGGGTTTTTGGGGCGGATTAAGCTAAAGTTTAGATCGCATCTCCCATCGTAGGAGTCCCTTCTAGAAACGAAAGGGAGAAGCATGGGCTACTTTGTCGCAAATTATAGATATAGTGAGGAACCTCGAACCCCATAATATGAAGAGGTCACCCCTTGCTGATAAATACGCCTGGATGCTTTTTTCGTGAACGTTTTATTTTTAAGTAATGGCCACGGCGAAGACCTCAACGCGAGTCTGATTATTTCTGCCCTGCGAGAAAGTCAGCCCGATGTTACCATTCAGGCGTTAGCATTAGTCGGCGAAGGAAATGCCTATCGCAAGCTCAATATTCCGCTGATAGCCCCGACCCAGACTCTCCCCTCCGGCGGCATTATTTACACCAGTCCTCTCAATTGGTTACGGGATATTGCCTCGGGTTTATTTAGTTTAATCTTCCAACAACTCCACGCTCTCTTTCACCATCGTTCCCAGGCGGATCTCCTCGTAGCCGTGGGAGATATTGTCCCCCTCACCTTTGCCTACCTCACGGGCAAGCCCTTCATTGCCTTTATTGTCTCTACTTCTAGTTATTATGAAGGTCGCCTAAGGTTGCCCTGGTTGACGGAATTGTACCTACGCTCCGAACGGTGTCGTCAGATCATTGCCAAGGATCAGTTCACCGCCCAGGACCTCCAACGTCGAGGCATGAAAAAAGCCCTTTGTGTCGGCTATCCGATTATGGATGCCCTCAATCCCAGTGGTAGAGTCATTGTCAAAACTCGCGGGCATGGCTTGATTGCCCTCTTGCCCGGTAGTCGTATCCCCGAAGCGTTGAATAATCTGGGAGAACTGCTCGGGCTCTGCCAAGCCTTGTCCCAACAGCGGGGCTTTGATTTTGCGGCGGCCCTAGTGCCCTCGATCACCGAAGCGGATATTGAGAGACTAGCCCAGCGTTTGGGGTGGCAATGGCGAGATCAAAAATTAATCCATGGTAATTGTCAGGTTGACCTCTATTGGAACGATTTCGCCGACATTATTCACAGTTGTGATCTTGTCCTCGGCATGGCAGGCACCGCCGTTGAGCAAGCCGTGGGTCTGGGCAAACCAGTAGTACAAATCCCTGGGCATGGCCCCCAGTTTACCTATGCCTTTGCTGAAGCCCAAATGCGTTATCTTGGCCCTTCGGTGACCCTGGTCGGCAAACACCCCCAAGAACCGGGATTAGTCCGTAACGCGGTGAAAAAAATCCTGGAAATTCTCGATGATCCGCACTATTCTGCCCATTGTCGAGCCAATGGCCTAGAACGCATGGGAACAGGAGGGGGGGCCCACGGCATTGCCAATTTAATTCAACTCACCCTCAAATCCTTGTCCCCATCTAATCCTACGAGTATGTGGGTGGAGAAAAATTAAGAGCATCGTAACTCGCAATTTGTAACAAAAATGTTGTAAGAGCTTTCGCAAAAGTTAACCTAGATTTAATCTAATAGTATTCCGTTAAAGTCTCTTGTTGGAAATTGTAGGAGTGATCGCCAAACATGAAAATTCTCCATGGCACTTGGATTCCCGAACCCAGTGAAGCGTTTATCCAAACGGGGGAATTTTATCTTTGGGTAGAAACCGATACCCCAAGTTCAATCCCCAAAAAGAAATCCTTTGCGCCGCCCATTCCCCATCATCTGCAAGAATCGGATTTGGCCGATTTTTTAAGACAGGAATTGGGGTTGATACCGTCGGGCGGTCGGATTCTTCCGGCGATCGCCGTTCAATATTTTTGTTTACCCAGCACTGAAGATGCGCCCCTGCCCTCCTGGGAATTGAGCCGTTACCTAGAGCAAGAGCCACCGACGGCAACGACCTGGAAAAGCTGGGCGATCACCTGTTATCCATTAAACGCCGTGGTTAAAACCCTGGCGGATCTTCATTTTTTATGTTCCTACTACAACACCGAGATTCAATTAGGGTCGGATTTACTCTTTTGGTATCACTACACCCAGGCCTTTAAGCAAATTATCCACAAAGATTTGTATATTCCGGCGCTGACCTATCGAGAAGTGACCACCAAACCAGCCCGGGGCAAGGCCAAAACCATGGTCGAAATTTATCCGAGTTGGGAAATTCTCTCGGATCGATACGAGGCGGCTCTGCAAACCTACAGCGAGTCCATGCCCTTGGTTTGTGCCGCTGGTCATGCCGATGGCGATCGGCGATCGGGGTTTTATGACAAATTGGCACTACTCAAGCATTTCTCCGCCTGCTTACTGCAAAAATTGATCGATGCCGTGCCAATTCCGGCGGTCCTCGTCAAAAAATATCAATCCTGCCCACTCCTTGAAAAATGCCTGTCTTCCTCTCCCCGGCCTTGGACAGGGGAACTTGCCCTCGACACTTACCAAAAATGGCTGCTCTGGCGACAAAAACTCGTCAGCATCCAAGGCAATGCCGCCTTCCATTTGGCCTTGCAATTAGAAGAAGCCTCGGAAAAAAGCCCCAACCATTGGTCCGTCAAATTTTTTGTCTCGTCTAAAGCTGACCCCTCCCTCAAGCTGGAGTTGACCGATTATTGGTCTCTAGGTGCTAGGAAAAAAGGAGAAATCAAAGATTATTTCGGCAAAGACTTTGAAAAAGACCTTCTCTTGAGCCTGGGCTATGCCGCCAGTATTTACCCCAAAATTTGGCAGGGTCTTGAAACCGACGAGCCCGTGGGCTTTACCTTGACGCTGCAGGAGGCCTTTGAATTTCTCAAAGAAAGTGCATGGATTTTAGAAGATGCCGGCTATAAGGTGATTGTGCCCGCCTGGTGGACTCCCGAAGGACGACAACGGGCCAAAATTCGTATCAAAGGCTCTCCAAAAAAATCTGCCCCCAGTTCCGTGGGCAAAGGGCATTTTCAACTCTCCCAGATTATCCAGTACCATTATGAACTCGCCATCGGTGACCAGCCGGTGACAGAAGCGGAATGGCAACAATTAGTCGAGGCCAAATCTCCCTTGGTCAAATTTCGCGGGCAGTGGATGGAGCTCGACCCGAGCAACATGGAGCAAATGCTGAATTTTTGGCAAACACACCAGCAGGGGAGTGCCGAACTGACCCTTTTGGAATGGATGCAAAAATCCGCTGATGCCAAGGATGGCTTTGAGGTGGAGTCGGATCAAAGTTTGGAATCGATGATGACCAAGCTCTTTGATGCCAGTCGTTTGGAGCCCATCGACGACCCCCACCATCTCCAGGGCAATCTGCGAGACTACCAAAAGCGCGGCGTCGCCTGGATTAGCTATCTGGAGAAATTGGGACTCAATGGTTGTTTAGCCGATGACATGGGCTTAGGCAAAACTATTCAAGTAATTGCGGCTTTATTACGGGAGCGCGAAAGCAATGAACCCGTCTTGCCCACGCTGTTAATTGCCCCCACTTCCGTGGTCGGGAATTGGTTCAAAGAAATTGCTAAATTCGCCCCGAATCTGCGGGTTCTGATTCATCATGGAGGCGATCGCCTCCATGATGAACAGGAGTTCAAAGCCGCTAGCCTCAACCATGATGTGGTGATCACCTCCTATACCCTCGCCCGCAAGGATGCCGCCCTCTTTGCCCTGGGGAATTGGCGGCGCGTTGTTTTAGACGAAGCCCAAAATATAAAAAATCCCAAGGCGGCCCAGACCAAAGCTATTCTCAAACTCGAGAGTCAGCACCGTTTAGCCCTCACCGGCACCCCCATCGAAAACCGACTCCTAGACCTCTGGTCAATTTTTAACTTCCTTAATCCGGGCTATTTGGGTAAAGAAGCCCAGTTTCGCAAGACCTTTGAGTTACCGATTCAAAAAGAAAATAACTTGAACCAAAGCCGTGTTTTAAAAAAATTAGTGGAGCCGTTTATTTTGCGACGGGTAAAAACTGATAAAGAGATTATCAAAGACCTGCCGGATAAAATTGAGCATAAACAATACTGCAACCTCACTAAAGAACAAGCCTCCCTCTACGAAGCGGTGGTCAAGGATGTGATGGAACAATTAGAGGATAGTGAAGGGATGCAACGCAAAGGCTTGATTCTTTCGACGTTGATGAAATTAAAACAAATTTGCAACCATCCCCGCCAATTTTTACAAGACAATAGTGACTTTACTCCTGAACGGTCTCACAAACTGACTCGACTCGGGGAAATGCTCGAAGAGATCATAGCAGAAGGGGAAAGTTTGCTGATTTTTACGCAATTTACAGAAATTGGTGAGGCAATTCAAAAATATTTGAAACTCTCCC
This sequence comes from Synechocystis sp., assembly GCA_041750255.1. GTDB lineage: Bacteria > Cyanobacteriota > Cyanobacteriia > Cyanobacteriales > Microcystaceae > Synechocystis. The sequence goes on along the minus strand of JBGSZT010000008.1, from coordinate 5,767 downwards.
TCCACTATCCTACCTATTATTTGCATGGGGGAACCTCTCGCCCCAAACGTGAACAGATGATCTCGGAATTTCAAGATCCCGACAGCGACCCCTCCGCCTTTGTTTTATCCCTCAAGGCTGGTGGGGTAGGAATCACCCTGACTAAGGCTAATCATGTTTTCCATTTTGACCGTTGGTGGAATCCCGCCGTCGAAGACCAAGCCACCGACCGAGCCTTTCGTATTGGCCAAAAAAAGAATGTATTTGTGCATAAATTTGTCACCCTCGGTACCCTAGAAGAACGCATTGATCAAATGATTGAGGATAAAAAAAGTGTGGCTAATTTGGTCGTTGGTAGTGATGAATCTTGGTTGACGGAACTGGATAATAATAGCTTTAAAGCCCTGATTGCTCTCAATCGTCAAACCGTTATTTAATCGTTATGGGGACTTAATAATGACTCAATTTAGTAGAACTTGGTGGGGCAAACGGTTTATTGAAGCCCTCGAAAATTTTTCCGATGCGGCTCGTTTAGCCAGGGGTCGTTCCTATGCCCGCAATGGCAAAATTCTAGACTACAGAATTTCAAAAAATCTGATCACAGCCATGGTTCGAGGCTCGATCAATCCCTATTTTGGAGTTTATAAAGAACCCCTTTACTCAGTTGAAATTGAGCTAGAGGCGATCGCCAGCAAAGATTGGTCTAAAATCATCCAGTCCATTGGCACCAAAGCCAGTTTAGTCTCTCAACTATTAATGAAGAAGGTTCCCGAAAACATTGAAGAGGCGTTTAGTCCGCTCAATCTCCATCTTTTACCGCAAAAACGCTCCGAACTAAAAACTAGCTGTTCCTGTCCAGACTATGAAAATCCCTGTAAACACATTGCCGGAACCTATTATTTAGTCGCAGAACAACTAGACCATGACCCATTTTTATTATTTGAATTGCGAGGACTCTCCCGCGAACAACTACTGAAGGATCTGGCTAAATCTCCCCTAGGGCAGGCCCTGGCCAGTTCTCTCCAAGCAGAGTCCCCCCCGGCGATCGCCGTTGATAGCTATTATCCCCGGCCGCAAGTCTTCGAAGCTCCCGCGACTTGCCCCTCTCTACAGGAATTTTGGCTAGGAGAAAAACGCTTACCCTCCGAAATTCCCGTTGAAGCCAGTGCTAAAATCCCTGCCCTTTTAGTCAAAAAAGGAGGCGATTTTCCTCCCTTTTGGCCGGGGGATCATTCCTTTATTACAGTGATGGAAGATATTTATCAACGTATGCGTGAAAAAAATAAACTGCTCTAAACGCGAACATTAATTGAGCCTTGACGCAAAATTCGCCAGCCGCAATCTTGCCATTGCAGTACGGTGGAGGGTTGTCCACTGCCCAGGGAACGATCGCCGTCTAGACAAACTACCGTGGGAAAAGTCTTGGTAATCTCCGATAAACGTTCTAGGGCTGGAGAGCCCGACACATTGGCGCTGGTGGTCGCCAGAGGCCCTGTTTGGCTCAATATTTCTAAGGCGATCGCCGATTGAGGAATTCGTACACCAATGGTGCGATCGCCGCGGGGATTCAGGCTAGGGGGAAGCAACTCAGAGGCCGGCAACACTAGGGTCAAGGCTCCGGGCCAATACTGACCCATGAGCCCTTGCCATTGCTCTAATTCTGCCTCTTTACCCTCTAAATAGGGCAAAATCTGGCTAATTTGAGCCGCCATTAAAATCAATGGTTTATCGAGACTGCGCTGTTTGAGCTGATAAATACGGGAGCATTGGCTTGGTTGAACCGCCAAGGCCGGAACCGTATCGGTGGGAAAACTAACGACCTCACCGGCGATCGCCGCTTGAATCAAATCGTGGACAGAAACTAGGGACATACCTGAGTTCAACAAGAGGTGAAACGCAGAAAAAGAGACTGAGAGTTATGCTCAAAGTGTTGAATTCTAAACCCTTTAGGCATCTTTTTTAGTTTAACTCGCCTCGACCTGACCCAAATTTTCTGCGATGGACAGCCAAAAGGCGATCGCCTTAGCATTCTGTTTAGCTGTCCTCAATACGGGAATGCCGTTGTGGTAGAGTCATTAATGCCGATGACTAGGGCTAAGTTAAGATTGAAGGGTGATGAATTCATAAGAGTATTCAGTTTTTAATTCATGTAATCCTTGGGTAGGGGTAAACTATGACAACACTACTTGTACAAGCGACTTCGGCTCCGATGATAATTGATCTTCCTTGGATTGTACCAATGACGGAGGAGCAATTTTATGAATTTTGTTTAGCGAATCGAGATTTACGCATTGAACGCACTGCCAGTGGAGAAGTGATCGTTATGCCTCCTGCCTTTTCGGATCCGGGTAATCGTAATTTTAATATCGCCGTGCAACTGGGCGGTTGGGCTGAACGAAATGGTACGGGGCTTGGATTTGACTCCAGTGCAGGCTTTACGCTGCCCAATGGCGCGACTCGTTCTCCCGATGCGGCTTGGAAAAATTAGAACGCTGGAATGCTTTAACAGAAAAACAAAAAGCGTCTTTTGCCCCTATTTGTCCCGATTTTGTTATTGAATTACGTTCTACCAGTGATACAGTACCCAGTTTGCAGAAAAAGATGGAGGAATATATTGCTAATGGTACTGTATTGGGCTGGTTAATTGATCGCCAAAATCGCCAAGTCCATATCTATCGCCCCAATCGGGAACCAGAGATTTTAAATGCTCCTGAAACCATTAGTGGCGATCCGGAATTGCCAGGGTTTGAGTTAGTAATGGCTAAGATTTGGTAACGGCGATTACACAATTTTTAAGATCTTTGTGATTTGAAATTATCATTAATAACTTCTGGCTCACTTGAAGGGTTGCCTGTAAAAATTCTGTTAGAGCATAAAGTTTTTTCAAGTTCTATTAATTTGACTTGTGAATGTTCAATATCTAGTAAATTATATCGAGTTTGATAAAAGTGTATTTTTTCAGATCTACTCCATCGAAATATAATTTTTTCAATGTTGCAATTGTTAAATTCAAGATTGATAAACGAAAGAGTACTATCTGAGGATGAATTCTTTTCAAACTTTATTTCTTTGATATAGCAGTTATTAAACTCCAAGATCAAGTCTTTATTAATTCCAGTTTCAGCAAAAGAACATCCTCTAAGACTTATTATTCTAGAGTTATTAAATGTAATGTTTCCAAAACTTTCATTAATATAAAGATTCTCTATAAAACATAGTTCAAAGTCTACTGCATCAAATGATACTTTATTCATTCTGGTTTCAATAAAACTTACTAAATTAAATTTAGAATCAGAAATTTTAGCGTCATCGAAATTACATCCTTCTAAACTAATTTTTGATATATTTAGATTATATAAAGAAATTCTACGAAACATTGATTTTAGAGTATTTCCGCAGTTAGGAATAAAAGATGAACATATTCTATTATACCAATCTATCCAATCAAAAAAATCAGGAAAATCATGGTAGCCTTTATTATTAAAATTCATAAAAAGAATTAGTAATACAAAATCTACAGTTGTTCTGATTCTAAAATCAGAATCAGAAAATTCACTATTTTCAAACAGAAATAATAATTTTTTGTTTAAAACTCTCTGAATAAAATTTATTAAATTATTTTGCAATTGCAATTTTTTATCTAGCCTTATCCTACGAATAATAAAATCAAAAATAGTTGAATTTATGTGCGTAATGCCTTCATCAATAAGTTTTTTATAGGCATCTTCAGTATTTTTTTCACTAGCATCATCTTCCCATACATCTTCTAACAGCATCATCCATTTTTTCGCTAAAAAGAAGAACAAGATATTATTGTCTTTAAAATAGCATACTTTGTTGGATATTTCAAAGAAATAACATGATAAAACATTTCCCGGAAGTCTTGATTCTTCGAGATTTGGGTAAATATTCTCCTCTAGATGCTTAGCAAGAGCAGTGATTTCTGGGCTTAGTTTTTTTAACGAGATGCTATAGGGTCTTTGATTAGAGTCAAGCTGCCATTCATCATAATCGGATTCAGAAGATTGGATCGTATTATTTTTACTAATAAGAGATGCGATTTCAAAAAGATAGCGTTCATAGTCATGGCTCAATTCGTTGATAGCTGAAGATATCCCTTGAAATTTGCCTCGAATTGTGCTTTTGACAAATTCTTCGTAAACTGAAAATATTTGTGCTTGACTAATATCAACCTGGTTTTCATAAAAGAAGAGATTTAACATAAAAAGAAAAAGGGGATTCTCGCAAGCTTTAAGAATCTTTTTGTTAATTTTTTTTATACTAGGATAGCTTAGTCTTGCCTCAAATCCTACTTTTCCCATTTCATTGGCAAACGAATCTAGGAAATCTCCTATTTGACTTTTACTAAAATAATTAATATGTAAAAATTTAAATTCATTATTTTGTATTTCATCGAATACTTGTAAGCTAATTTCAATTAATAAATCTTCGCTTGAAGAATTTGCAGACAAAAGAGTTTTTCTGGTATTCAAGACAACGTAAAAATCCTCTTCTCTTGAAAGCTTAATAATGTGCTTTAAAAGGTGATCCCTAATATCTGCTTTAGATTTTTGTAAGTAATTAACTTCTTCAAAGCCATCAAATATAATAAAAAGTTTGCTTGATGGTCTTTTTCGTTTTTTTGCATCTTCTAAGAATAAGGAATAATCTCTACCTTTATATCCATCAGAAAAGTCGCTACATTTGATAAAAATAACATCTTCTTTATTTTCTGCCATTAGTTTGTACTGAATTGCTTTCGACAAAAACGTTTTTCCGCAACCATAATCTCCGGCAATCATTAAAAATTTTTGCTCGTAAAGTATCGTAATAGCAGAATCAAGAAAACTTTTTAAATTACTGCTTAGGTCTATTTCAGGTAGAGAATTATAAAGATTTATACTGTAACTAGGTTTAATAAAAAAATCATTAATGTTAATCTTGTTATTAATAACTCTAACCTGAATTTGAAAATGTGAATTATCTACTCTTGTTTTGTCATAAACACCTAAACCTTGCTCTTTATAAGATTTACCAAAGGCTTCAATCACATGGGGATTAGGATTAATTTTAAGAACAGGAGTTAAATACTCATGATTTTGAATTGGCGTTTTAACAGTTGAGTCATTTTTAACAGCATTCAGTTTCCGACTCTGATTCCCGCTAGAAGTAATGCCTTTAAGTGCATTTTTCCCAATTTCAAAGGCTTCTTCAATCCCTTTATCTGCGCCGATCGCATCATAAAAAGCTTGAGAAAAAGTGATCGCTGATTGATCCTGAACTTCCCGATTCATCCCAATGGCATAATTAATATGTTTGGTAACCTCAATTGCTAACGGTTCAGTCTCACAAGCATTTAAAACTAAACATTCTACACAATTAGTAAAATTTTTGAGTAAATCCGCTACAAAATCATTACTTAGCAATTTAGCCTGATTCTTTTCGTCATGGATAACCAAACCCTCTTTCGTTCCATGCCCACAATAATGAATAATTTGGGGTTTAATATCTAAAATATGTCGTCGAAAATCTTCTTCCTGTACGGCCACTTTCCATTCAATAGTAAACAGTTTTCGACACTGCGATCGCTGGATAGCTTCCTGTAAATTACGAACTTCAGGCAATAAATTCAAACCATCAGACCCCTGAGCTGGACAGTGGGAAGTTCTCGGTGGACTAGCGGGATGAAGAGAAGGAAAACGGACATGCCGTGACCGAAGCGGCCCAAGATGTCCGAAACTGGCTGATATAAATCACTTCAGCCAGGACTATTATGGAGCTCTACCAG
>JBGSZT010000007.1:0-28464 GCA_041750255.1 Synechocystis sp. | reverse complement strand
ATTTTTTCCAAAAGCCCACCCTCTCTACTTTTGCCTAAATTCCTGACCGCTAAACTTGATCGGTTTCAACCTCCTGATACACCATCCTTAGCTGCTTAGGGCAAAGCCTGGTTCCAGTCAAAAACTTAAGACTGTCCAGTTTATAATTGGACGTCCTGTATTTTTTAGCACCGATGGAACTCTACCTAATTCGTCATGGCCTCGCCGGCGATCGCCAGGATTATGAGCGAGACGAGGAACGACCTCTGACCCCCAAGGGTGAAATCAAAACCGAAAAAATCGCCCAGCGGCTCCAAGGCATTGGTGTTCACTTTGACCTGATTTTGAGCAGTCCCTTGAAACGAGCCGAACAAACTGCCCAGATTTTACTCGCCGCCGGTCTTGGCGATCGCCTGGAAACTCATCCGTGCCTCGCGCCCGACGGATTGTTACAAGATTGGCTGAATTGGCTCAGCCATGACCACTATAATCAATCCCAAAGTTGTATTGCCCTGGTCGGCCATCAACCCAACCTTGGGGATTGGGCCGAATCTTTGGTTTGGGGAGATATCCAAAATAAACTAATTCTCAAAAAAGGGGGGATTATTGGGATTTCTTTGCCATCAACCGACAATCTCATCGCCCAGGGGGAACTTTTTCTCCTCACTGCTCCCCGTTGGTTGCTTTGACACCCTAAAATGGAAAAGAAGTGAGCTGATTCAACCCAACTAAGACATTTTGGCGTAGGGTAACTTCCGCATTTGTCTGAATCCTAGTTAATAATTGATCGAGATACCTAAAAAATGATGACAGATGAGTTTAGAGATGGTCTAGCGGGGGTTCCTGCGGCAAAATCCCGCGTCAGTTATGTCGATGGAGAACAGGGGATTTTAGAATATCGTGGCATCCGCATCGAAGAATTAGCGCAAAAAAGTACCTTTATTGAAACGGCCTATCTGCTCATTTGGGGCAAGCTCCCCATTCCCGAAGAACTCGAAGAATTTGAAACCGAAATTCGCTACCATCGCCGAGTTAAATTTCACATTCGGGACATGATGAAATGCTTTCCCGAAACTGGGCATCCCATGGATGCACTACAGACCTCGGCGGCGGCCCTCGGTCTTTTTTACTCGCGCCGTGCCCTCGATAACCCTAACTACATCCGGGCGGCGGTGGTGCGTTTATTGGCCAAAATTCCCACCATGGTGGCAGCCTTTCACCTGATTCGCAAAGGCAATGACCCAATTCAGCCCAACGACGACCTGGATTACGGGGCTAATTTCCTCTACATGTTGACGGAACGCAAGCCCGACCCCCTGGCCGCTCAGATTTTTGATATTTGCCTGATTCTCCATGCCGAACACACGATGAATGCCTCTACTTTTTCGGCCCGGGTCACCGCTTCCACCCTCACCGACCCCTACGCGGTCATTGCTTCCGCGGTGGGAACTTTGGCGGGGCCGCTCCACGGGGGAGCCAATGAAGAAGTGTTGAATATGTTGGCAGAGATTGGATCCATCGAAAATGTCCGTCCCTACGTGGAAAAATGTTTGGCCAATAAGCAAAAAATCATGGGCTTTGGGCATCGGGTTTATAAGGTCAAAGACCCCAGAGCCACCATTCTCCAGAATCTAGCGGAGCAGATATTTGCCAAGATGGGGCATGATGAGTATTACGACATTGCGGTGGAACTCGAAAATGTCGTAGAAGAGTACGTTGGGCGAGAAAAAGGCATTTATGCCAATGTTGACTTCTACTCGGGCTTACTCTACCGCAAACTCGGTATTCCTTCTGATTTATTCACACCCATTTTTGCCATTGCTCGGGTCGCGGGATGGCTCGCCCACTGGAAAGAGCAACTTACAGTTAATAAAATCTATCGTCCCACTCAAATTTACATTGGCGACCATAATCTTTCCTACGTTCCCATGACAGACCGGGTGGTGGATCGGATTCAATCAACCCCAGATTCTCTGGTTTGATCCTTTGGCGACAAAAGATCCATCAAGCTTCATTGATAATTTTTTGGACCCATTGCTCGATTTGGGATAAACCCCGGTCACTGCAATGGCACAATTTTAGGAATACATTTAGCCGCCAACGTCGCCCCTGCGACCATTAATTTAGGGGAACCATTACTATTACCATGCAATTCACCCATCGCGTCAGCCACGTTACTCCCTCCCTCACCCTCGAAATTACGGCCAAAGCCAAGGGGATGAAGGCGCAGGGGATTGATGTTTGTAGTTTTACCGCCGGAGAACCCGATTTTGAAACCCCTGCTCATATTGTGGCGGCGGCAAAGTTAGCCCTTGACCAGGGAAAAACCAGGTATGGTGCGGTGGCGGGAGAACCGGCCCTACGTCAGGCGATCGCCGCTAAATTGCAACGGGAAAACCAACTCTGCTACGACGCCCAGAATGTGATGGTTACCAATGGCGGCAAACATTCTCTCTTTAATCTGATGTTGGCCCTAATTGACCAAGGCGATGACGTGATTATTCCAGCGCCCTACTGGCTCAGTTATCCGGAAATGGTGAAATTGGCCGAGGGAAACCCCGTGATTATTCCCACAACGGCGGCCACGGATTATAAAATCACCCCAGAGCAATTGCGCCAGGCCATTACCCCGCGGACCAAGCTTTTTATTCTTAATTCTCCCTCCAACCCCACGGGGGCGGTCTATACTCCCGCTGAAATTCGGTCCCTGGCGGCGGTGGTGGTGGAGGCTGATATTTGGGTGGTATCCGACGAAATCTACGAAAAAATCCTCTACGATGGGGCGGAGCATTTGAGTATTGGAGCCGTTAGTCCCGAAGCATTTGAGCACACCATTATTAGTAATGGCTTTGCCAAAAGTTATTCCATGACCGGCTGGCGGGTGGGATACCTGGCGGGGCCGGAGGAATTAATCAAGGCCTGTAGCACCATCCAAGGCCACAGTACCTCTAATGTCTGCACCTTTGCCCAATACGGGGCGATCGCCGCTTTGGAAGACTCTCAAACCTGTGTGGGCGAGATGGTCAAAGCCTTTGCCCAACGGCGAGAGGTGATGGTGGCAGGAATCAATAGTATTCCCAACTTGAGTTGCTCGACGCCCATGGGCGCTTTCTATGTGTTTGTGGACATTAGCCAAACGGGGTTAGGTTCTCTGGCTTTTAGTGATGCTCTGCTGGAGTCCCAGCAAGTGGCTGTGATTCCGGGTATCGCCTTTGGGGCGGATCAGTGTATTCGTCTTTCCTACGCCACTGATTTGACTACGATCAAGAAGGGACTAGAACGAATGGCAACATTCATTAAAAATCTTTAATTTTCTTGTTTGTTTGCGGAATTTCTCCCCCCGACAGAAATGACTCAGGTTTAGAATGAAGATAGGTTTGAGGAGTCTAGTGAACGTCTGAAATCACGCATTTTTCTAGATTTTGGGGAAATTCTATGTCATTCAAAAAAATTTTAGTCGCCCTAGACCATTCGCCCCTCTCCAACGACGTCTTTGACCAAGCCTTGGCGATCGCCAAATCGAGCCAGGCACACTTAATGCTTTTGCATTGTATTCCCATCGAAAGCCAGGTTTTGACGCCCTACCCCAGCCTCTACAGCGAGGAGATGGCCAACTTTTCTCAACTAATCCAAGAACGTCTGGAAGAGCAAAAAAAAGCGACCCAGGATTGGCTCAGTGACTTTGTCGAACTGGCCAATGCCCAGGGCGTTGAGGGTGAGTGGGATTGGAAAGTCGGAGAACCGAGTCACCATATTCGGGATTTAGCCAAGGGTTGGAATGCGGATTTAGTAGTTTTAGGACGGAGAGGTCTCAACGGCCTAGCCGAAATGTTTTTGGGCAGTGTCAGTAATTATGTTGTCCACCATGTACCTTGCTCGGTTTTAATTGTGCAACAACCCCAGGACTAGAACAGAGCTGGTGATCTCCGCTACAATGGGACTTAACTTAGCCCTATTCGCGTTAAAATGTCTCCCTTAAATCTTGCTATCCCTGCCCTAGGGATTTTACTCGCCCTAATGACGGTTCTCTTTATTTTTCGCATTATTTTGACCTGGTATCCCCAGGTTGAATTAATGAAAATGCCCTGGAGTTTGGTCGCCCTGCCCACGGAACCCCTCCTGATTCCCCTACGGAAATTAATTCCCCCCATTGGCGGCGTCGATCTGGCTCCGGTGCTGTGGGTCGGCATTTGTACTTTGTTGCGCGAGATTTTGATCGGTCAGCAGGGACTCCTGACCATGGCCGCCAATTTTCATTAATTATTTATGCTCTGTATTGGTTTAATGAGCGGCACCTCTGTGGATGGCATTGATGCCGCCCTAGTGGAGATTAACGGATCAGGGCTTGATCTAACTGTCACCTTGCTCGCCGGTGCTACCTATGATTATCCCCCTGACCTGCGGAGAAAAATTTTAGGGGTCTGTACTGGTGATCGCCTATCCATGGCGGAGCTGGCTGACTTAGATGACCGCATCGCCCTCGAGTTTGCCCAGGCGGCCGACCAGATTCAAACGGGTTGCCCGGCGGCGGCGTTGATTGGCTCCCACGGCCAAACCGTATTTCATCGCCCTCCCCAAGCCCAAGCCTTGGGTTACAGTCTGCAACTCGGACGGGGTGAAAGTATCGCCCAGCGGACAAAAACTGTGACGGTCAGCAACTTCCGTCAGGCGGATATTACCGCCGCAGGCCAAGGCGCGCCCCTGGTACCAAAAGTAGATGCTTGTTTATTAAGTCATGCCCAGGAACATCGCTGTGTACAAAATTTAGGCGGTATCGGCAATGTCACCTATCTGCCGCCGCGGTCCCAGGCGGATTGGCAAACTCAGATTCGAGGCTGGGACACCGGACCGGGTAATGTTTTGTTGGATTTAGCGGTACAAAAGCTAACCAACGGACAAAAGACCTACGACCAAGGAGGCGCTTGGGCGGCCCAGGGAGAGCCCCATCCAGGCTTAGTGCGGCAGTGGTTGCAAGCGGATTTTTTTCGACAACCTCCCCCCAAATCCACCGGACGAGAGTTATTTGGCCCGAGCTATTTAGAGCAATGTCGTCAGGATGCCGAGGCCCAACGATTAAGCGACGCGGATTTTTTGGCCACCCTAACGGAACTGACGGTTTGCTCCATTAGCGAAACCTACCGGGATTTTCTTCCCCGTTTGCCGGATACAGTCCTGCTCTGTGGGGGCGGGAGTCATAACCAATACCTAAAAGCTCGACTCCAACAGCAGTTAGGAACTCAAACCCAGGTCACCAGCACCGATGCCGTGGGTCTCAGTAGCGACTACAAAGAGGCGATCGCCTTTGCGGTGTTGGCCTATTGGCGATGGCACGACAACTTTCCGGGGAATTTGCCCCAGGTGACGGGAGCAAAACGGGCTTGTCTCCTAGGGGAAATACATCAGTTCTAGGATCGCAGTCCTCAACAAAATTCACTAAACCTGCTGATTTTGACAAAAATGGTTGAAATTTTTCGTGAAAATAGAGCGAAAATAACAAGGTAGGGTCAATGTCGTCGGTACGGATTATTAGAGGAGAGCTAATGTGACGCATACGTTTCTTTTAGAAGCCGGGCGTTGGAGTATGGAGGGACATTGGTTAGAACGAAATCAGTCCCCCCAACCGCTCAAGGGTCGAACCCTTATCGTTTGGCAGCGAGAGGACTGGTTTACCATGGTCACCAAAATAGTTTTTCCCGACGGCGATCGAGAGGAAATTTCCTTTCAGTACCGAGGTCGCGTCAACACCGAAGAACGGCAATATACTTATGTTCTTCAACATAGTCAACTGGGACGGGTGGAAGGAGAAGGCTGGGTTTTAAATGAGTCGATTGTCCAACGTTTTTGGGTACTCGGCGATCAACAGCGCCGGAGCGGTTTTGAAACCTTTCATCGCTTAACCGACCGCAGTTATTATTTAGCCAGTGGGATTCTCGCTGGGCACTATTTGACTAGTACTCTAGAGGCCACCTTTACACGCCAGCTTTAACTAGAATTGCGTTAATTCTCCATCCGATTCACTACTCATCAATGCCGAAGGCTCCCATTTTTCTATGACGCCAGACTCTCGACATCGCCGTTTACTTGCCAACCGCTATCAACTGGTTGAACTAGTTGGTAGTGGTGCCATGGGCCAGGTGTATCGTGCCGAAGATAAGTTATTGGGGGGAGTTCCCGTCGCCGTTAAATTTCTTTCCCAGGCTCTCCTCAATGACCGTATGAAGGAACGCTTTGAGCGAGAGGCGACTATTTCAGCTCTGCTCGGCGAACGCAGTAACCATATTGTCCGAGTGCGGGATTATGGGCTAGATGAAAAGGAAATTCCCTTCTACGTGATGGAATTTTTGCAAGGGGAAAGTATTAGTGACATCATTAAATATCGCCCGGTGGGGGTGGAGCGGTTTCTCAAAATTGCTAAACAAATTTGTTTTGGCCTGGAATGTGCCCACAAAGGGATTTTGTATCAAGGGGAATTGTGTCCCATTGTCCATCGAGATATTAAACCCAGTAATATTCTTTTGATCCATGACCAAGCCCTCGGAGAGTTGGTTAAAATTCTCGATTTTGGGATTGCAAAATTAGTGCAGTCCGATGAATCCCAAACCCAAGCCTTTATGGGAACCCTGGCCTATTGTTCTCCAGAACAAATGGAGGGTAAAGAACTGGATAATCGCTCGGATATTTATAGTATGGGCATCATGATGTATGAGATGCTCACCGGGGAAATGCCCATTTTTCCTGAAAATTCCTCCTTTGGTGGTTGGTATGAAGCCCATCACCACACTAAACCCCACGCCATTCATCCTAGCCATCGTATCCCTCGTTCCCTAGAGTCCTTGGTGATGGATTGTCTGGCCAAATCCCCTAAAAATCGTCCCCAGGTGGTGGATGAAGTCTTGAAGGCCCTAGAGGCGATCGAAGCTGAGGTTCTGCGCCAAAAAGCGACCCATCCCACCATGCCAGATCCGGAGGATTCTCAGCCAACGGTGGTGATGAAACCCCGAGTGAGTAAAGTAGCTCCGCCCCAAGGTACGAGCCAACTATTACCGGTGGCCGAGGTCTGTCAGCAGATGCTCTGGCCCAAGGATAAACCGGTTCAAAAAATTGTTTTTCCCCAAGGCATTAAAGCCAAAGAAGGCAACGTTGCTAGCTTGTTTGTGATGCTAGAGGACAAAGACATTCTCGCCCGCGCCAATAGCATTCGCTACAATCAGTTTCTGATGATGCCCAATCCCCACCCGATGGTTCTTTGGATTACAGTACTTTTTAATCGTGAGCATGGCCCCCGCTGGTTGCCCTGTTATTTAGATATGAAAAGCGCCATGGGTCAACGTTTAGCCAGCGTTTTAGGTCAAACTGGCAATTATTATCTACTCTTTTTTGCCCTAGAAAAACCCGACCAATGCCGACAGGTATTAACCTCAACGATCGCCCCCAACCAATGTAAGTTATTGGAAGAATGGAGCAACGCTAGTCAAAATATGCCCAAGGGCAAATCCCAGATTTCCAAACAATTATTAAAACAGGAATTTGAAAAATTAAAACCGAAAATTGTGGCCAAACTGTCCCAGGTTCAAGCCTCCTCGAACAGAGAAGTGGCCGGTATTTAGTTCTTAAATACGTGGGATTGAATATTCTTCGACAGGGGCTAAGTTAGGCTGGGTTGATAATCGCCTATGCTTGGGTAACGCTCTCCCCTATAATCTCTGCATAGACGTTCAGGAAAAATAGCGGATATGCGAATTTTGTTTGTCGCGGCAGAAGTGGCTCCCCTGGCCAAAGCGGGTGGCATGGGGGATGTGGTGGGGTCATTGCCCAAGGTTCTGCGGAAATTGGGCTATGATGTCCGCATTTTTATGCCCTACTATGGTTTTTTGCCCGACAAAATTGAGATTCCCAAGGAACCCGTCTGGGAAGGCTCCGCCATGTTCCAGGAGTTTTCGGTCTATGAAACCCTTTTACCCAATACTGACATTCCGCTCTATTTATTTGGCCATCCTGTTTTTAATCCGCGACGCATTTATCAAGGAGAGGATGAAGGCTGGCGGTTTACGTTTTTTGCTAACGGTGCGGCGGAGTTTGCCTGGAACTATTGGCAACCCGATGTGATCCATTGCCACGATTGGCACACCGGTATGATTCCCGTGTGGATGCACGACAATTTAGATATTGCCACGGTTTTTACCATCCACAACCTGGCCTATCAAGGTCCTTGGCGCGGCTTATTAGAAAGAATGACCTGGTGCCCTTGGTATATGCAGGGGGACAATGTCATGGCTGCGGCGATTCAATTTGCCAATCGGGTGACGACGGTGTCTCCCACCTACGCACAACAAATTCAGACTCCCGCCTACGGCGAAAAATTAGAGGGGTTACTTTCGTTTACTAGTCAGAATCTACGGGGCATTCTCAATGGTATTGATACTGAAGTCTATAATCCGGCCACAGACCGATTTATCGGCACTAATTTCACGGTAGACACCCTTGACAAGCGAGTGCAAAATAAAATTGCTTTGCAGGAGGAAACCGGATTAGAGGTTAATCGCGGCGCAATGTTGATGGGCATGGTGAGTCGATTGGTGGATCAAAAGGGCATTGATTTGGTAATCCAGATTTTAGACCGATTTATGGCCTACACCGATGCTCAGCTGATTATTCTCGGCACTGGCGATCGCTATTATGAAACCCAGCTATGGCAGATGGCGTCGCGTTTCCCTGGACGGATGGCGGTGCAACTATTGCATAATGATGCCCTTTCCCGTCGAGTCTATGCCGGTTGTGATGTCTTTTTGATGCCTTCCCGCTTTGAACCCTGTGGACTGAGCCAACTCATGGCCATGCGCTATGGCTGTATCCCCATTGTCCGGCGCACCGGCGGCTTAGTGGACACGGTATCCTTCTATGACCCGGTAAGTGAAACAGGGACGGGCTATTGCTTTGACCGCTATGAGCCCCTTGATTTCTTTACGGCTATGGTGCGAGCCTGGGAAGGATTTCGCTATAAGGCGGATTGGGCTAAGTTACAAAAACGGGCGATGGAAATGGACTTCAGTTGGTATCGCTCGGCGGCGGAGTATATCAAAATCTATAAGGAAATTACAGGCCAAGCGGGAGAGCTTACCCCAGAAGAGGAGGAACACTTGTTGGCCTTGACCCTCGCCGCTCACTAACTTTCTGTTTTTTGTTTGAAACCTTTATTTGGACGATGAAAATTGTTGTTGTTGGTAGTGGCGGGCGTGAACACGCTTTGGCCCATCAGTTGGTTCGATCACCTGGGGTTGAATGCTGTTACTGTCTTCCGGGGAATGGGGGCACAGCCACCCTAGCTAAGGCTGAAAATATTGATCTAGCCGTCGATCGCCTGGAGGAAATTACTCAGTTTTGTCAAACCCAAGCGGTGGATCTGGTGGTGATTGGCCCGGAATTACCCTTAACCCTCGGCCTTGGCGATCGCCTGAGGGAGGTGGGGATTAAGGTCTTTGGACCGGGTCAGGTGGGCGCGCAACTCGAAGCCAGCAAATCCTGGGCTAAAACCCTGATGATCGAGGCAGGAGTGCCCACGGCCCTGGGGGAAACCTTTACGGAACTGACGGCGGCCCAAGCCTACCTCCGCCAACAAGGAGCGCCGATCGTGGTCAAGGCTGATGGTCTCGCCGCCGGTAAGGGCGTGGTGGTGGCTATGACAGAACTCGAAGCTCAAACGGCGATCGCCGACCTCTTTGCCCAGGGCTTTAGCAAAATCGTCATTGAGGACTATTTACCCGGCGAGGAAGTCTCCGTCTTGGCCCTCACCGATGGCATCTCTGTGCGACCACTCTTGCCGGCCCAGGATCATAAACGCATTGGGGAAGGGGATACCGGGCCCAATACTGGCGGCATGGGAGTCTATGCGCCGGCTCCCCTGGCGACCCCCACTTTAATGGAAAAAATTACCGAAACCATCCTCAAACCAACGGTGGCCCAACTGCGGACGCGGGGCATTGACTATCGCGGTGTGCTTTATGCGGGCCTCATGGTCGCGCCCGACGGCACCGTCAAAGTCCTAGAATATAATTGCCGCTTTGGCGACCCGGAAACCCAAGCCATTTTACCCCTGCTGGAAACGCCATTAGAAGATGTTTTATTAGCTTGCGTGGAACAACGGTTAGACCAATTCCCTCCTCTGCGCTGGAAAGAGGCCAGTGCTGTCTGTGTAGTTTTAGCGGCGGGGGGATACCCCGGAAACTACAACAAGGGTCAAGCCATCAGTGGACTTGATCAGGCTACAGCTTTAGGAGCCTCGGTATTTCACGCCGGTACCACCCTAGACCAAGATCAGATCCTGACCAATGGCGGGCGGGTGTTGGGGGTCACCGCTTTGGGAACTTCCCTAGAAACGGCGATCACCGAAGCCTATCGCGTCTTAGAGCCGATTCAGTTTGACGGCATGTATTACCGGCGCGATATTGGTCACCGGGCCCTCAAGGCCTAGGGAAAATTCAAAAGATCCAGATAATTGCATTTGGCGTAGGGCTCCAAGGCTCCTAAAATTTGGCGTCCGTAGGTGCGCGAATTGACCCGGGGATCAAAAATGGCGATCGTGCCCTGGACTTCTCTGAGGGGAAGTACCGCCCGTTGCAGGGTTTGCAGAGCCGAGGGCAAAAGATAGCCCCGAAACCAATCCTGGTGGTGGCGTTTGTGGTAGCGTATCCGACTGGCAACCAGGGGATGCTCTGGGGAGGGAATGGGCAAGGTGGCCAAGATGAGTAATCGAGGCTGAATAGCCGTCCGGGCCAGACCCCAAAACGCCCAACTACTGATCACAATACTAGCGTCCTGTAATGGCAGACTTTCCACCTTGACCCGTGATCCAAACTCCGCCGCCAGTTGGGTCGCCAGTTGCGCTTTGAGGGGCAAGTCATCTAATAAAATAACCGTCGGCACTCCCACGGGCGCACACAGCGTCAGCAATTGCTGAATTTGCTCAAACAGCACCGGACTGAATTCGGGTGTATTGGGGAGGGGTAAGCGTTCCGGTAAATAAACTTGAATAGATTCCGTTTGTCGTTGGGGCGTAAACTTGAGGCAAAGCAAATCCGGTAGCCCCAGGTTTTGCCGAAAGGTAGGGGCTTGGCGTTCCACATCCAAGAAACTTCCCATTAAAATTAATGGCGATCGGAGTGTTTCATCCTCGTCTTGCAATGATCGCCAATAGGGGCCGAGAAAAGGGGAAATTTCCACCGGACTCAGGGTAAACGAAAAATGTCCCGAGGGGCGATTCAAATCTGCCCACAATAGATAATTCCTCGAAAGGGTCTGCCAACATTGCCAAAAGCACTCCGCCCGGGGTATTTGGGCTTTTAGAGCCTGTAATAATACAGCCAAAAGTTCCTGCTCATCCTCCGTCAACAGATAACATTGATGGGGATTTTGAGGACGGGAAAAAAGATATTTTGTTAGCCGTGCCTGGGCATTTTGCAAGATATTTTTGGTGGTTTCCCCCAGGGATGCTATTCCCGGTGCTAACTCTTGGCTGGTCAGGGTCACACTAAAATGGTCACGGCTCCATTCTTCTAGATAATCCGACTGCTCGATTAAGGTCAGTCGGTCTGCGTCAAAGGCTGCATTCGTAGACTGGGATAACCACTCCTCTGGACTGATTAAAATAGGGGGTTTGTGAACTAAAACATCATCCCCTTGCTGGGTCAGCCAGGCCTGAAGGGCGGGTAATTCCCTAGACTCTAACTCATGCTGTCGTTCGGCTGAGACAATTAGATGAATGGGGTCAGGACTGAGTAGGCAGGGCAGAAGATAACTACAGCTATAACGTCGGGGCAAACAGCCGGTTTGAATCAAGGCCGATCGCCTGAGCCGTAACGCCCTTGAGACCAAACGACCCAAGGTAAAGTGATGGGGCCAAGGCGACGGAGCCTGCTCTCTGAGCCATTGTTTAAGTAGATCGTGAACCTGCGCCTCTAACAGTCCCATGGCGGTCAATTTTTCCTGGTTTCGGTATTTATGAGATGATTAAGAGCTATGTCGATAAATTTAAGGATAACAAGCATGGCTGAAATTCAATTTTCTCGTGGTATTAAAGAAACGGTTGTTCCCGATATTCGTTTGACCCGGTCCCGGGCAGGGGACAGCGGGACTGCTCGCTTTCGTTTTGAGGAACCGGCGATCCTAGGCAAAGAAAATACCGAAGAGATCACGGGAATGTACCTAGTGGATGAAGAAGGGGAAATTGTAACCCGAGAAGTGAAGGGAAAATTTGTTAATGGGCGTCCGACCTCCGTGGAAGCAACTTTAATTATGACGTCCGCCGCCGAATGGGACCGATTTATCCGTTTTATGGATCGCTATAGTGAAGAAAATGGCCTCAGCTTGACCCAGGACTAGGCATTGATTTTCCTCAAAAAGGGGGTTTGTTAGTCATTTCTTGACCTAATCTTGACCTAGCGATGCTACAAATCAAGCTAGTCATTTTAGGTCATTGCCCATGAAACCCCTTACCCATCGCACCAAAATTGTCGCTACCATTGGCCCTGCCAGTAGTTCCGCAGAGGTACTCAAGGCCATGGTGAATGCAGGGATGAGTGTCGCTCGTCTCAATTTTTCCCATGGGAGTTACGACGACCACGCCCGCACGATTGCGCTTCTGCGCTCTGTGGAAGAGGAATTGGAGTCTCCTATCACCCTGCTTCAAGATTTACAAGGCCCCAAAATTCGGGTGGGTATGTTGCCGGCGGCAGGGCGCGAGCTGATTGTCGGCGACCTTTTAACGCTAGTCCCCCTGGCCGAAGCGGACAATTATCCCCAGGCGGTGGGCATTGACTACCCCCATTTAGCCAGTGAGGCCAGCCTTGGAGAACGAATTTTGCTCGATGATGGTCTTTTAGAACTCCGGGTGAGCGAAATAGAGGCTTCGGCGGTGCATTGCCAAGTGGTGACGGGCGGCATACTCAAAAGCCGCAAAGGGGTCAATTTGCCTGGTTTAGACCTCACCTTGCCATCCCTGACAGAGAAGGATCTGCAAGATTTAGAGTTTGGACTAGGGCAAGGCATTGACTGGGCTTCCTTAAGTTTTGTCCGTCGAGCCGAGGATATTCTGGCTCTCAAGTCATTTTTAGCTGAAAAAGGACACGCGACCCTGCCGGTTATTGCCAAAATTGAAAAACCCCAGGCGATCGCCAATTTAAATAAAATTATCAATGTAGTGGATGGATTAATGGTTGCGCGGGGCGATCTGGGGGTAGAGATGAACCCGGAAAAAGTCCCCCGTCTGCAAAAGCAAATCATTGAAGCCTGCAACCTCAAAGGCATCCCGGTGATTACGGCGACCCAGATGTTAGATAGCATGATCCATAATCCCAGACCGACTCGGGCAGAAGCGAGCGACGTGGCCAATGCGATCCTCGATGGCACGGATGCCGTCATGTTATCCGGGGAATCCGCCGTGGGAGCCTACCCCGTGCAAGCCGTAGCAATGCTCCGCAAGATCGCCGAAGAAACCGAGCGAGACCTTGTCTTTGAAAATATTCCGCCGGCGGCTAATACCGAAACCCATGCCCTCAGCGAAGCATTGGTCGTTATTGACCAGATTTTAGACCTGCGCTTCATTGTCACCTTTACCACCAGTGGTCATACCTCGCTCCTAGCCTCCAATCAGCGTCCTTCGGTGCCGGTGATTGCCTTTACGCCCAGTGAACGGGTTTACCACGCTCTCAATCTCGTCTGGGGTGTAATTCCGATTTTGCTTGAAGAGGAATTTGATAGCTTTGAAGACCTGATCGCCCAGGCGGAGCGGAATTTACGTGATCGCCAGCTAGTCGAGGCCGGTGACAAAATTTTGATCATGGCGGGCGTTCCCACCCAACGTCCCCGGGGCACTAATTTCTTGAAAATTCACACTATTACATGAAAGGCCCGGAGTCCACGCCTACCACAAGCATCCCGTATTGCTGCTACCTTCCGGTCCTGACAAGATTTGGGCGTTGTAATCGCGTGGGTCCAAGCCATTTATGATCATAGCATGGATTATCCTAGGCTTCGTCGGTATTGAGGATCTGAGGCACGCGGAAGAAATCTCCTTCTGGTTCCGGTGCTTCATTGAAAAGTGCTTGGCGATCGCCAAAGGTGACTTGGATATCCGCGCGGGTAATATTGCTGACTTCGATCACACGGGTGGTCGGTGCCACATCGGTGGTGTCTAATTCACTGAGTTGTTCAAAATATCCCAAAATACTGCTCAATTTCTGGGCAAATTGCTGTTCTTCATCGGGAGTAATATCGAGACGCGCCAGCAGAGCAATTTTATGAACTTGGTCTTGGTCGAGCATGGTAGTTAGCAATAAAGGTGAGGTGTAGACAGAAGTGAGGGCAAAAAATATTTAGAAGAAGACATCCATTTCCGAGCGTCCGGTAATTTTGAGCCAGTTTTGGGCTTCAATATAGTTATTCGGCGCGATACGAACCGCTTGTTTCCAGTACTCTGCTGCCCGGTCAAACAGTTCTTCCGCCTCATCTTCATGCCCATTTTCTTGGGCTCTTTCGCCCTGATAGTGGTAGATGACGGCAATATTGTTTAACGCCGAAGGCATCTGCGGGTTTAATTCAACCGCTTCGTGATAATAGCCCAAGGCACGCTCATGCTCGCCATTGCTGGCGTGGATTAATGCGATGTTATAAAGAATATAACTCCGGTCATTGTCATTGTCTTCTAGGGTCAAGGCTTCTTGATAGTTGTCTAGGGCCTCGGCGTATTCCCCGTCCGCTTGGGCCGACATTCCATCTCGGTAATAAACAAAGGCTTCCTTGGCTTTTTGGTTCGTGGGCAGCATTTTGAGGATAATATCTGCCATCACCGTAAAACTTTTGTCGATAAAATTATCGTTGCGTTGGGTACGGGGCATAGTTAAAAATCAGGATAATAATAAAGTTAGACCTGAGCTAGATCCTACCAAAGGTTGTCAGATTGTGGGGAGATTAACCTTGGCCCTCCGGTAATCTGCTCTCGCTTAATCCCCACAGTCTGGAGGATAGGGAACCGTGATTCCGCTATGTCAACCGCTAAACTAGAAAAAACTGCTCCTTTTATTCGCTATAGTTGCCAATCAAGTCCGCTGGACAATCCATGACCTCGCTGCGTTTCCCGATGATGGAGGAGAGAAAAAGTATGAGGTAATTGATGGAGAATTATTTGTGACCCCATCGCCTCATTTTCGCCATCAAGACCTAGCCGGAGAACTACAATTTGTACTAACCTTGATAGTCCAAGCAATCTGGCCTCGGTAAATGTGTGCAAACCCCCAGTGTGATTTTTACCGAAACCAATACTGTGATTCCCGATTTAATTTGGATTAGCCATAACTGTTTAGCCCAAGGATTAGATGACGGGGGTCATTTAACTGTATCTCCAGAATTAGTGATTGAAATTGTTTCTCCCGGTAAAAACAGCGGCGATCGTGACCGCCATTTAAAACGCAAACTCTATTCTATTCATGGTGTCCAAGAATATTGGATTGTCGATTGGCAATGTAAAAATTTAGAAGTTTATCGACGAGAAGTCGCCCAATTACAATTAGTCGCCACTCTCTATGAATCCGATTATTTGATTTCGCCCTTATTGCCCCGATTTTCTTTGGCTTTATCGCAAATTTTCCAAACCTGAGCCATTAATTCAATCACTATTCTCAAGACTAGTCGATGCTAAAACTGATAGGACGGCGATCAGAACTATTGGACTTCAAATAAATTCAAAAGAACTCAAAATATCCGGGCAATAAGTACAACAACTTGGCAATGACTGTAGTTCGCATTCTTCCCTAGACTTACCGTACCACATAGATGTTGCCACTGTCTTAACAAATTGTGTGATTGCTGGTCAATTGTTTCTGAGAACGGTTAACATAAATTAACAACTATTTTTGGGACGGCTGGCAATGGAGAACTGTTTGCCGCCTTCCTATCCCTCAGCCGTTGGAGGCCTATTATCGCGTGAATAAGAATAATAAGAAATGGCGTAATGCAGGATTGTATGCTCTGCTCTTGATTGTTGTGCTAGCGTTAGCATCCGCCTTTTTTGATAGACAACCCCAAACCCGTGAAGTTCTCACCTATAGTGAATTTGTCAACCAAGTAGAAACTAATCAAATTGACCGGGTTAACCTCAGTGCCGACCGCACCCAAGCCCAGGTGCCGAATCCCAATGGTCAGCCCTACCTGGTAAATCTCCCCAATGACCCGGATCTAATCAATATCCTCACCAAGCATAACGTCGATATTGCCGTTCAACCCCAGAGTGATGATAGTTTCTGGTTCCGCATTGCTAGCAGTTTATTCCTGCCCATTCTATTATTAGTTGGTTTATTTTTCTTACTCCGTCGTGCCCAAAATGGCCCGGGTTCTCAAGCGATGAATTTTGGTAAATCCAAAGCTCGGGTGCAAATGGAACCCCAAACTCAGGTCACCTTTGGTGATGTTGCCGGGATTGAGCAAGCTAAGCTCGAATTGACGGAAGTAGTCGATTTTCTCAAAAATGCTGACCGTTTTACGGCGATCGGGGCAAAAATTCCTAAAGGCGTACTTTTAGTTGGTCCTCCGGGAACCGGTAAAACACTTTTGGCTAAAGCCGTTGCTGGTGAAGCGGGAGTTCCTTTCTTCTCCATCTCTGGGTCAGAATTCGTAGAAATGTTTGTCGGGGTGGGTGCTTCCCGAGTACGGGACTTGTTTGAGCAAGCCAAAGCTAGCGCCCCTTGCATTGTTTTCATTGATGAAATTGATGCGGTGGGTCGTCAACGGGGAGCCGGACTCGGTGGTGGTAACGACGAGCGGGAACAAACCCTCAACCAACTCCTGACGGAAATGGATGGTTTTGAAGGCAACACTGGTGTCATTATTATTGCGGCCACCAACCGTCCGGATGTTTTAGATTCCGCCCTGCTCCGTCCCGGCCGTTTTGATCGCCAAGTGGTTGTTGATCGCCCTGATTATGCGGGTCGTAAAGAAATTCTCAATGTCCATGCCCGGGGCAAAACCCTAGCTCAGGATGTCGATCTCGATAAAATCGCCCGTCGTACCCCTGGTTTTACCGGTGCCGATTTATCCAATTTGCTCAACGAAGCCGCTATTTTGGCCGCCCGTCGCACGCTGACCGAAATTTCCATGGACGAAATCAATGATGCCATTGACCGAGTCCTTGCCGGTCCCGAGAAGAAAAATCGGGTCATGAGCGAAAAACGCAAAACCTTGGTGGCTTACCATGAAGCCGGCCATGCTCTAGTGGGAGCCTTGATGCCCGACTATGACCCCGTCCAAAAAATCAGCATTATTCCCCGTGGCCGCGCCGGTGGCTTAACCTGGTTTACACCTAGCGAAGACCGCATGGAATCAGGGTTATATTCTCGCTCCTACCTGCAAAATCAAATGGCCGTCGCCCTCGGGGGCCGCGTCGCGGAAGAAATTATTTTTGGCGAAGAGGAAGTCACTACGGGGGCTTCTAATGACCTCCAGCAGGTGGCGCGGGTTGCTCGTCAAATGATCACACGATTTGGTATGAGTGATCGCCTAGGTCCGGTGGCCCTGGGTCGTCAAGGCGGTGGGGTTTTCTTGGGTCGAGATATTGCCTCAGACCGAGATTTTTCCAACGAAACCGCCGCCACCATCGATGAAGAAGTGAGTCAATTGGTTGACCAAGCCTATCAACGGGCCAAAAAAGTTCTGCTGGAAAATCGCGGAGTCCTAGACAATATTGCCTCGATGCTCGTCGAAAAGGAAACCGTCGATGCGGACGAACTGCAATCGATTCTCAATCGTAATGATGTCAGAATGGCGACCCTAGCCTAAGCTTTATTCTGCTCTTTAGCTCCTCCTAATTAGGGGGAGTTTTTGCGTTTTTACCCCTAGCGGAACGGGCAATGCCCAGATTAATTCTTGAGTGCTGGTATCAGGCGATCGCCAGCCATCCTCGCCCCCGCTAAATTACGAGCGACAGGGCCCACTTGGAGAGCCGCCGCCCCGCCCATGATGTAAAGATTGCAACCAGGCCAACGCAGGGATGAGTCCAATACTGGTAAACCATTCACCATCGGAGCGGGATAGGTGGCTTGAATCCCAGCAAGAAGGGGCCATTGTCCAACGTCAATATGGCTACCCGTGCCTAACCAAATCCGATTAATGCCTAAATGGGTAAGACAATCATGGACTTGAGGGTAATTACAGCTTATCTGCCAGTGATTTGATTGCCATTGAGCTTGATCCACTTCGCAATTTTCATAAAAAATTAGTTTGTCTTCGCGTTCCAAGCGACGTAAACGGGTTAGAACTTCTGGCGTGAGGGAACCGCCATTGCGGGCTGTCTGAATGAGTTGCCAGCGTTTTACCCAGTCCGGTTCGGCATGAAATCCCTTGAGATATTTCGGACCTAACCACCCGGGTTCGGCATCAAAGAGTTTTTCGTAAAAGCGTCGTCGAGCCATCATGATCACCTTGGCTCCCCGTTTAGCCGCCCCGATCGCCAGATGCCCGCTGGTGAGACCGCTACCGATAATGAGAATTTTTTCCCCCGCCAGGTTCAGGGTTCTCAGGTCTATTTTTTCCGAATGCACCAGAGCATGGGCCGGATAAGGGGTAGAAATTTGATCGACCCAGGCTGGAATTTGGGGTTTGCCGCCGGCGATCGCCAAGACCACCCGACGGGCAAGGATCGATTCCCCCGTTCCCAACCAAAGCCGAAACCGCTGACGACCCTGATCATTGATCGGCTCTATCTCCATTACCTGGGCCGGATAAACCAGATTTTGCAATTGCCAACGTCGGATCACATCCTGACAAAATTCTTGAAATAGGGTCGTGCCCGGTAAATCGTAGGGGGGAAATAACTCCTGGGGGCGGTGTTCGGCAAAGGTGCGGAGGGCGTGGGGATTGGGATCGGGATGGTGTACGGCGGGGGATCTCAAATGGGGGATTTCCGCGGCTACAAATTGGTGTTGCCAACGCTGGAGCCAATCCCCACTGGGATCAAAGACCAAAAATCGCCCCTGCATCTGCCTTTTCTTCTGCAACAAATGGGTGACTAGGGTCAGGGCATGGGGCCCCGCTCCGGCGATCGCCAGATCAATAAATTTTGGTAATGTCTCCGGGACAGACAGCATAAATCTCTATCAATACATAACAATGATAATCATTCTCGTTTTATGGTAACCTAACTTTATTGCTCCCACCGGCCACTCCTGCCGTCTTTTATGTTTTTTCACCTATGTGAGGATAGCAAAATGGTTCACTTCAAATTTAGGTTACGACAATCAAGGGGAATTCTGCGTCGATTGTCTATGGTGGCAGGATCGGTGATCGCCGTCAGTTTAGGAAGCTGTACCGCCAATCCACCTTCTCCAAGTGTTGAATCACCCCAGGCCCAATCAACAATCTCACCGACCACGGATGAATTACAGGTCGTTACTACCTTTTTGCCCATCACTCAATTTACCAAGGCGGTGGCTGGTGATCGGGCAGCGGTGACACAGTTGCTGCCGACCCAGATTGGTCCCCACGACTACCAGGCAAAACCAGGGGATGTTCAACGATTAACAAAAGCGGATGTGTTGGTCAAAAATGGGTTGGAAATGGAAGAATTTTTAGAGGATTTGGTTGAAAATGCCGGTAATTCAAAGCTGAAGATGATTGATTCTAGCCAAGGGGTTGCAACTATCTCCAACGAAGACGTTGAGGGGCACGATCATGGGGAAGGTGAAGGGCATGATCATGCAGAAGGCAAAGAACACGCGGAAGCCGGACATCCTCATCACGGCGAATATAATCCCCATATTTGGCTTGATCCCAAACGGGCGATCAAACAAGTGGAAAATATTCGAGAGGGTCTGATTGCGGCGGATCCACAAGGGAAAACAGAATACAGCGCCAACGCCGCCGCCTATATCAGCCAACTCGAAGCCCTGGATGCAGAAATCACCTCAACCCTTCAACCTTATCAAGGCAAAACCTTTGTGGCATTCCATGATTTTGCTCCCTACTTTGCCCAAAGCTATGGATTAAAGGCGGTATTTTTGGTGGATATCCCCGAAGATAAGCCGGCGCCGGCGGATGTCAAGCGTGTAACAGATGAAGTCAAAGCCTCAAATCTGAAAGAGATCTTGACCGAACCCCAAGCCGGGAAAAGCGCTTTTTCTTCCTTGGCAAAGGATTTGGGCGCACAGGTCAGCACCTTTGACCCGATGGAAACGGGAGGTGAAGAGGCTTTGAAGCCAGAGTACTATTTGTCCACCATGCGAGGAAATCTCCAATCTCTGGTGACGGCCTTTGGAGGAAAAACCCAATCCATTTTGCCTTTCTGGCTACCTCGGCCCATTGCCATTGTGCCGCAACGAGTTGGGGCGAAATTTTAGGAGGATAGCTTGCCAGAGATTGTCTTGTCGGTTGAAAAGTTGACGGTTTATCGGGAAACCCAGGCGGCGGTGCAGGATGTCTCCTTTGCATTGGCGGCGGGCACAGATACGGCGATCGTTGGCCCTAATGGGGCAGGGAAAACAACGCTGGTACAAGGGATTCTAGGAATTTTACCCCATCAGTCAGGAGCGGTTCACCTCTTGGGAAAACCCCTAACCCGTCGCGGTTCTTTGCCCTCTTCCATTCGTCAGCAGGTTGCCTACCTACCCCAAAACTTTTTGTTTGATCGCCGTATTCCGATCACAGTCGCAGAATTGGTCGGCCTAGGCTGGGACAAGTTGGGATTGCAATTACCCTGGGCAGACCATCGCCAGCGGCGGTTTGCGATTCGAGATGCCTTGACACGGGTGGATGCGGCCCATCTCAGCCATCAACTGATTAGTGGCCTATCGGGCGGGGAAATCAAGCGAGTCCTGCTGGCATACTGCCTAGTCCGTCCCCGTCGCCTACTCATTTTGGATGAAGCCCCGGCGGGATTAGATGTGCGGGG
This sequence comes from Synechocystis sp., assembly GCA_041750255.1. Lineage (GTDB taxonomy): Bacteria > Cyanobacteriota > Cyanobacteriia > Cyanobacteriales > Microcystaceae > Synechocystis. The sequence goes on along the minus strand of JBGSZT010000007.1, from coordinate 7,559 downwards.
GGAGTCGGACTTTTACCGACTTCTGTACCAACTCAAACGGGAGCAAGGATGGGCGATCCTACAAATTTCCCATGACTTGGATATGGTACGACGACATTGCGACCGTGTCCTTTGCCTGAATCGCTCCCTACTTTGCCAAGGTATACCAGAGGTGGCCCTCTTACCCGACAACCTCTCGGCTACCTATGGCTCTGAATTGGTTCGTTATCGCCATCAGCATCAGCATTAATCTCCTATGCTTCTTCACACTGAACTGACTCGCATTATCGAACTTTTCCAGTTTCCGTTCATGCAACGGGCACTGCTCGGTGGCATTCTCACCGGCTGTATGGGAGGAATGCTGGGGAGTTTTGCCATTCTGCGCCAATTGTCCTTTTTCAGTGATGCGCTGGGACATTCCGCGTTACTGGGAATCAGCATTGGCCTACTGATGGGGATCAATCCCTCTGTGGTGTTATTGCCATTTGCGGTGGTGTTTGCCCTGGGGGTGACCTATCTATTGGAGCGAACCCGATTATGGACTGATGCGCTACTGAATATTATTTACTCTTCGTCATTGGCGATCGCCATTATTATCCTCAGTTTTGTTGGACGATACAAGGGCGGACTCAATAACCTTCTATTTGGCGATATTCTGGCGGTTCGAGAACTCGATTTGATTTTTAGCGCACTATTATTATTGGTTTGCATCGTCTTCCTTGGCCTGACCCTCCGCACGCAAATGTTACTGACCTTACATGAACCCCTGGCGATCGCTCGGGGCGTGTCGGTTTCGGCCCAACGTACAGCATTCATTGTCTTGCTGTCCTTGGTGGTGGGGATTTCGATCAAGGCGATCGGGGTATTGCTCGTGAGTGCCTTTGTGGTGATCCCGGCCTGTGCGGCTCGGTTGCTCAGTCGGACTTTCACGCACTATATGGTGTTATCCGCCGGTTTGGGGGCGTTGAGTGCGGTGGGGGGAATGCTGGTTTCCGCCGCGTTCAATTTACCGTCTGGCCCCAGCATTGTCGCAACGCAATTGGCGATCTTTCTCACGGCAATGGTCCTTCCGCGATTGCGTATAATATGATAATGATTTTCATTCTAAAAACGGAGGGTTAGCCCATGGCAGTAACTGAGGTAATAACAACGGTTCCCGTTACTCTGTTGACAGGTTATTTAGGCGCAGGTAAAACTACCCTGCTCAATCGCATCCTTACCCACGAACACGGCAAAAAAGTCGCGGTGATCGTGAATGAGTTTGGGGAGGTGGGCATCGACAACCAACTGGTGATTAACGCCGATGAAGAAATCTTTGAGATGAATAACGGCTGTATCTGCTGTACGGTGCGGGGCGACTTGATTCGGATTATCGCTAACCTGATGAAGCGACGGGACAAGTTCGATCATTTGGTGATTGAAACAACAGGACTGGCTGATCCCGCTCCGGTCATTCAAACTTTTTTCATGGATGAGGAGGTGAAGGCCCAGACCCATCTCGATTCAGTGGTGACGGTGGTGGATGCGATGCATATCTGGCAGCATTGGCAGGCGGAAGAAGCTCAGGAACAGATTGCCTTTGCCGATGTGCTGTTGCTCAACAAAACGGATCTCGTCACAGCAGATCAATTGGACGAACTAGAGGCACGGATTCGGGGAATGAATGCCCTTGCCACCATCCACCGCACCCGCAATGCTGAATTGGCCATGGATGCCTTGTTAGGGATTCGGGCATTTGACCTAGAGCGGGCCCTGGAGATTGATCCAGAATTTTTAAACGAAGCCGCCCATGAACATGATCAAACCGTTACCTCTGTGGCGATCGTGGAACCCGGTGAGTTAGACGGCCATAAGCTGGATGTCTGGCTGGGCAAGTTATTGCAAACCCAAGGGCCGGATATTTTTCGGATGAAAGGCATTCTCACCATCGCCGGGGAAGAGCAACGCTTTGTTTTTCAGGGGGTTCACATGCTGTTTGATGGCAAAGCTGATCGCCCCTGGAAGCTGGGAGAAATTCGCAAAAACGAACTGGTTTTCATTGGTCGCAACCTTGATGAAGCCCAACTGAGAGAGGATTTCCGGGCATGTCTCGTTTAAAAACCCAGCCCCAGGATCAGTTCGAGCGACACTGGCAAGGGACGTTGTCAGATTACGTCACGGCGATCGCCTACAGTCCGGACGGCAGAATCCTTGCGGCGAGTTCCGGGGACGGAGAAGTGCTGCTGTTGCAAAGTCAAGATTTAGAACGGTGTGATTTACAATCAGTAACCGGCGGATCAGTAGACTGTCTAGCCTTCTCCCCAGATAGTCACTACCTGGCCACGGGGGGACAAGCTGGGAAAGTCAATCTTTGGCATCTCCCAGTAGCGGAGCCTGAACTGATCGCCACCCTAGGTAACGGCACCGCTTGGGTTGAGCATTTAACCTGGAGTCCCACCCAGAACCTACTCTCCTTCAGCCTGGGTAAGATTGTGCAAATTTGGGATGCTAGCCTCGGTGATATCGTTGCCACCCTGAATTTTGAGACCTCTTCAGTCTTGGCCCTTGCCTGGCATCCCGACGGCAAGGGGTTGAGTGTCGGGGGGTATCAGGGGGTAAAAATTTGGACGGCAGAGGACTGGAACGAGGATCCTTATTTGTTAACGATTCCTTCCGCAAGCCTGGCGATCGCCTGGTCGCCCGGTGGCCAATACATCGCCTCGGGGAATCTGGATCGCACCATTACGGTATTGGAGTGGGAGAACCCTGACCCCTGGGTGATGCGCGGTTTTCCTGGCAAGATTCGTCAGCTTGCCTGGTCAGATATTTTTACCAAAACGGACGCGCCACTCTTAGCCACTGCCAGTGTTGAAGGCCTGGTCATTTGGGAAAAACAAACAGACGAAGCCTTGGGCTGGGACGGTCGCGTTCTTGTCGGCCATGAACAAACCATACAGTCTATTCGCTTTCAACCCCATAGCCTTTTACTGGCTTCGGCCGGGGCGGACGGTTGTGTTTATTTGTGGAAAAAGGCCAAACGCCAGACTCAAGTTTTCCAGGGCGCACCCCAGGGCTTTTCTTGTTTAGCCTGGCATCCCCAAGGCAGCCAACTAGCCGCCGGAGGACATAAAGGCGAACTATTTGTATGGTCAAGAACCAGACGCGGAAAAGGAGTTGGACAACGCTAACTTGAGCGAAAGGATTTTTTCGGTGGGGCATGACCGTGTTAATATGAGAACGATTCTCATCCTCATACCATTTTTTAAAAATTATGTTTCCTAATCCCATTGCCCTTGTAGGGTCATCCCCTGAGCTTGGGCTTCAGCTCCCCAATGCCTATCCGGTTATTCCAAGGCCTCGGCGGTTGCGGCGGACAGAAACCCTGCGGCGCTTGGTGCGGGAAAATACATTGCAGGCGCAAGATTTGATCTATCCCCTATTTGTGGTGGAGGGGGAAGGGCAACAGCAGGAAGTGTCTTCTATGCCGGGTTGTTTCCGTTACTCCTTAGATCCGTTATTGGCGGAAGTTGAAGCTGTTTGGGAATTAGGCATTGGGGCGATCGCCTTATTTCCTCTGATTGCCGATGCCCAAAAAGACAATGCGGGCACAGAAAGCTATAATCCCCAAGGATTAGTTCCCAGAGCGATCAAAGCCATCAAGGAAACCTGCCCTGAGATGGTCGTGATTACCGACGTGGCCTTTGATCCCTACAGCAGTGAAGGTCATGACGGCATTGTCAAAAACGGCAAAATTCTCAATGATGAAACCGTCGCCGTGTTGGTTAAACAGGCCCTGATGCAAGCTGAAGCCGGAGCGGATTTTGTTGCGCCCTCCGATATGATGGACGGTCGCATTGGCGCCATTAGACGGGCCCTAGACCAAGACGGTTGGATCAATGTGGGGATTTTGGCCTATGCCGCCAAGTATGCCTCTGCCTACTACGGCCCGTTTCGGGACGCCCTAGAATCCGCTCCCAAATTTGGGGATAAAAAAACCTATCAAATGGATGTAGCCAATGCCCGAGAAGCTCTCAAGGAAGTGGATTTAGACATTAAGGAAGGGGCGGATATGGTGATGGTTAAACCCGCCTTGGCCTATTTAGATATCATTTGCCGGATCAAAAAGCACACTAATTTGCCCATAGTGGCCTACAACGTTAGCGGTGAATATGCCATGGTCAAAGCGGCGGCAGCCAGGGGCTGGATCGATGAAAAAGCCGTGGTGCGAGAAACCCTCACCAGTATGAAACGAGCCGGGGCAGATTTGATTTTGACCTATTTCGCCAAGGCCGTTGCCCAGCAATTACAGGCGGATCATCTGGGTCGTTAAGCAATTTTTTACTAATTGATTGATCTCTAAATTATGATTAACCCCTCCCATCCTGATTTGGTTATTCCCAAAAGAGGTTTACCGGTAACCATTATTACTGGCTTTCTCGGCAGTGGTAAAACAACACTTCTCAATCACATTTTAAACAATCGCCAGAATTTAAAAATTGCGGTTCTCGTCAATGAATTTGGCGACATTAACATTGACAGTCAATTATTAGTATCCGTCGATCAAGACATGGTTCAACTTAGCAATGGTTGTATTTGTTGCACTATCAATGATGGTTTGGTAGAGGCTGTTTATAATGTGTTGGAAAAAACAGATCGTGTGGATTATTTAGTGATTGAAACCACGGGGATTGCCGATCCATTACCGATAATGTTAACATTTTTGGGAACGGAATTAAGGGACTTTACCCACCTAGATTCTGTCATTACCCTAGTGGATGCCTCGGAATTTACTCCAGATCTTTTTGACAGTGAAGCCGCCTTAAAGCAGTTGATTTATGGCGATATTATTCTGCTCAATAAAGCTGATTTAGTTAACCCTAATACTCTCTCGCGCTTAGAGTTTCAAATTAATGAAATCAAGGAGAATTCACGCATTATTCGTTGTCAAAAGGCGCATGTTCCCCTGCCATTAGTTTTGGATTCGGGGTCTAACCATCCAGAAGACTATCAAACTTTAATTGAGGAAGAAATTGAACAAACCCAACAGCATGAACACCACCACGACCATGAACACCACCATCACCATTCTTCCCATTTAGACAATGATGGTTTTGTCTCTATCTCCTATCAGAGTGATCGGCCTTTTGTGTTGGAAACATTTCAAGATTTCCTGGAAAATCTTTCTAGTAATGTTTTTCGCGCTAAGGGGTTACTCTGGTTTACGGAGAGTCCTCAGAAGTATATTTTTCAATTGAGTGGTAAACGTTGCACCCTAGAAGTTCAAGACTGGGCTGGCTCTCCCCCCAATAATCAAATTGTTTTTATTGGCCGTAACATAACCCAGGCTGAGATTTACCAACAGTTGACATTGTGTTACTCCGCTGAAGTAACCTCTTAATTTTGTCTAACCAATTCTTTCATTAATTAATTCCATGACAGCATTAACTTCTTCCCAAGCATTAACCATTGATCAAGCGATTTCTGTTCTTCCTACCCAAATAAATCCCCCCGTCTCCGAGGAGGAAATGCAGGCTGCTGTAAGAACTTTACTATTGGGGATGGGAGAAAATCCCGACCGTGAAGGTCTCAGGGACACTCCCAAGCGGGTGGTTAAGGCCCTGAAGTTTTTAACCTCTGGTTATCAGCAGTCCCTAGATGAACTGTTAAATGGGGCTGTTTTCAATGAAAATACCAATGAAATGGTTTTGGTTCGGGATATTGATCTGTTGAGCTCCTGTGAACACCATATTTTGCCGATTTTGGGACGAGCCCATGTAGCTTACATTCCTAATGGCAAAGTCATTGGACTATCGAAAATTGCCCGCGTTTGTGAAATGTATGGACGTCGGCTTCAAGTGCAGGAGCGCCTAACTGCCCAAATTGCTAATGCTTTACAAGGATTGTTGCAACCCCAAGGAGTGGCCGTCGTAGTGGAGGCAACCCATATGTGTATGGTAATGCGAGGCGTGCAAAAACCAGGATCTTGGACGGTTACCAGTTCTATGCAGGGAGTCTTTGCCGAGGATGCCAGAACCCGCCAGGAGTTCATGGAATTGATTCGCCACAGTCCATCCTTTCATTAGACTTATCGGTAATTAACCAGAAAGTGGCTGAAAGTCTCGTTACGCCAGAGATTCAATCCTTTTGACCAAAAATGCCAGAACATTTTTAAGATTGAGGCTTTCAATGATTTTTAGTCTTATTCCCAGACAACTCTGTCCCTCTTTCATCTGTTTCAGAAAAACTTTTCGATGTCAAAGCCTAAGGTTTTTGAATAGTAAAGATTTCGTGACGTGTACTTGACAGAAGATTTCAAGTGCAATTGTTCCTCGGAAAAATCAACAGAGTAAACTTCTAGCAAAGATTTCAGGCTGTTTAAAATTAATTCTCCGATGAGAATTAGGCTATTAAGCAATCAATAGGGTAGTGGAGAATAGGAACAATCCTTTCCTTCCTAATACTCTCTGTACCCTCTTTTCCATTCCTCTCTCCTTCCTCCATGACCAATTTTTTGTGTACTAATTACCAACGACTTCCTGTTACCATCATCACTGGCTTCTTAGGGAGTGGTAAAACAACGTTGTTAAACTATATTCTGGAAAACTTTAATACTTATAAAGTAGCTGTTTTAGTCAATGAATTTGGTGATATCAACATCGATAGTCAGTTCTTAATCACCGTTGAAGAAGATATAATCGAACTGACAAATGGCTGTATATGCTGTACCATTAATGACAACTTAGCGGATGCAGTCCATCGGGTATTAGAACGGCGTGACCGGATTGAGTATTTAATTGTTGAAACGACCGGAATTGCTTATCCTCTCCAGATCGCCCTGACATTTTTAGGAACAGAATTGAGAGATTTAACCCAGTTGGATGCGATTATCACAGTTGTTGATGCCGAAACTTTTATACCAGCAGAACATTACAACAATGGTGTGGCAATAAACCAGATCCTTTATGGAGATATTATTCTACTGAATAAAACTGATTTAGTCACTGAGTCAAAGTTGGAAGAGCTAGAAGCCTATCTCCATTCTGTAAAAGAACATGCCCGGATCTTACGCTCAGCACACAGTCAAGTCCCACTTTCTCTCATCCTTGATAATAATCTTTCGACCATAGAAGATTCTCTAAAAGTTGAAACACAACCAAATCACAATACTCAACACTTGACAAATGATGGATTCATGTCCGTATCTTTCCAAAGCAATCGACCCCTTGCGCTGAAAAAATTTCAGCAGTTTTTGGATTATCAACTTCCTGAAAATGTTTTTCGAGCTAAGGGAGTGCTTTGGTTTACTGAAAGCCCTAGGCGACATTTATTTCAGCTCAGTGGTAAGCGATTCACCATTGATGATAGTGAGTGGACGGCGGACCCGAAGAATCAAATGGTGCTCATTGGCCGCAAACTGGATGCACTATTTTTGACTCAAACTCTAAATAATTGTCTAACTAATTACTGGAGTTTGGACTAACCGGGTAGAAAACGGCAGTCCGTGCAAGGCACTAACTGCCGTAAAGTCAATGAAAAAGTAATGCACATTGACCCTATGATTTTCGAGCAGTTGAGCCAATTCCGCCAGAGCATGTATGAAC
>JBGSZT010000006.1:0-11747 GCA_041750255.1 Synechocystis sp. | reverse complement strand
GAGCTACTTTTGTAGTATATTCATCAACCAGTGCTTGTTCTTCTGGGGGCATCGGTAACATAGCTTTCTACCTAAAGGGAACTCTTCCATTCTCTCACAGCCATACTAGTCCCCAGGTATTACCTCAAGTGGGATGTACCCGGCTAAATCCTAGGGATTTGTTATTGAGCGAATCCCCTTGTCTCAGACCATTTTGAGCATACGATTAGGAATTCTAGTGCTACTCTAGCTTTAATTTCAAGCACATAGTCTTTTTCGTGGTCTATTTTCAACAAGCAACCTCTTTTGTACTAATCTTCTTGGGCTCGTGTCCAGATTAAATTCCAGTCCTGCTAAACTGTATCGCCCGAGACTGACGCTGGGGGACATGGGGACGTATAACTAGGGCATGGGCAAAAAAAAGTTCACGAAATATTTAAGAAATATTTCGATGTCAGGGTTAGAATAACACCGATGGAAAAAATTTAGGCAACTATCTATGAAAGAGTTTTTATTGCAACTAATGAACTTCCTGGGATTAGCCTATTGGGTTGAAATCAATACTAATGCACCTCGCTGCACTTACTACTTTGGCCCATTTTTCAATGAAACCGAGGCGACCTCAGCCCAGCACGGCTACATTGATGATCTGTTAGGAGAAGAGGCCCAGGGGATTCAGGCGGTTGTTAAACGCTGTCACCCTCAGGATCTAACGGTTTTTGAGGAATCTCGGGAAGAACGCCTCCGTCTCTATAAACTTTTGCTGATTAACAATTAAGCCGGTGATCGTAAATATTTATAAAATCCCCCCGTCCTACGGACTCCCCCCTTATTAAGGGGGGCTGGGACGGATAAAGCATAGAACTTAGGTGATATCCAAGAAAAGAAATACCGTTCACAAGCCCCCTAAATCTCCTCACTAAAGCTCCGGCAATACTGGGGGTCTTCATCGTATAAACTTTCTGGGCGATCACCTTAACGCCTTAGGTCGTTAGATAATACCGCCACTCGCCAGGGAAAAAATCAACACTGTGTTTACCGGAATTATTCAAGGACTGGGACAGATTACAGCTCTCCCTGGTGATCGCCTAAAAATTAGCCTTTGCCCCGGTGCCCTAGGCCCTATTCTGTCAGATCTGGCGATCGGGGATAGTATCGCCGTGGATGGGGTTTGCTTGACCGCAGAGGAAATTGAAACTGATGGGTTTATGGCAACGGTATCCCCGGAAACCCTGGCTCGCAGTACCCTGGGTAAGGCCGCGGTCAGTGCAACCTACGTCAACCTGGAAAGCTCCCTACGGGTGGGAGGTAAAGTGGGTGGACATTTTGTGACGGGGCATGTGGATGGAATTGGAGCCTTGACCCACCGTCGTCAAACCGACCAAGCCTGGGAATTGGCTTTTGCACCTCCGGCGGAGCTGATCGACCCCTGGCGTAAATTTTTGGGCCGTTTTTTGGTTTCTAAGGGCAGTATTACCGTCAACGGCATTAGCCTGACCATTGCTGATTGTGACCCCTTGGGGGATTGGTTTACGGTGGCGGTCATTCCCCATACCTATGGAGAAACTAATCTGCAATATCTTGAGCTCGGAAGTTGGGTCAATTTAGAAGGAGATGTATTGGCTAAGTATGTGGCCCGCCTGCTAAATCAATCTGGGGATCATGCTTCTAGCGAAATTAGTCTGGATTTTTTGGCAGAAAATGGCTACGTATAGCGGAATGAATGCGGTTGTCTGCCACTATATTGATCGTAGGATAATAAAAACGTGGCCCGATAGGCTTTAAATTTTTCTCCCCGGTCATAATCAGAGATCGAAGGCGATAATACTTCAATAATTAATGCTGGATTTGTCACCGTATCACTACGATTTTCGTGAAATTGTGGCTCTCCCTGAATCACAAAGACATCGGGGTAGGTATAACGCCGATCGTCTGGTATCCACACTCGCAGGTTTCTAATATAGGTTGTTGCCGCTTACCCAGACTAACTTTTTTGAACACAACGGGGCAAAGTCTAAGCATTTTTTTTGGCAGGAAAGAGTATCAAAAAGTATACTAATTGACATAACACTCTGTAACACTTTTTTTGGCGTATTATACGGAAAATTTCTTGCGGTTACGGCGTATAGGAGTCACATGCGGAAAGTTTCTGTATAATCCTAGTCAGACAGCTTCAGCTACCAGTGAGATGAGTGGCTTAAAATCATCGGCTAGCTTTTTTATACCAAGCTACCTAGATCAGCAACTCTGAAAAGGGTGGCTGATATGTTAAGCTAAGCAAAATGTAGCACTATGTTTGGCTTAATGTTATGTCCGAAAAATTAATAGTCAGAGGTTTCGCTGGCATTAAAGATTTAGAAATTGATGTCAAGCAAATAAATATATTAATTGGCCCACAGGCTAGTGGTAAAAGCGTGCGTGCAAAACTTCTCTTTTTTTTTAAGAGTTTCCCAAGCGAGATTTTGTCTACTATAGAAAACGAGCAAAGAAAATCAAAGTTGGACTCGGATTATTCTAAGACTTTTGAAGAATATTTTCCTCCAGAATCATGGGGGCATCAAAACTTTTTTATTAGATATGAGATCTCTAGTGTTTTTGTCGAGATTAGCAGGAAGCAAGACGTTAGGGGACAAATCCTGCTGAATTATTCAGAAACTTTTAAAAAAGAATTGATCAAGCTACGCGCACTGCAACGAAAAATAGAAGATAAAAGCCTTGAAAAAGATGAAAAATATGAACCTATCTACAAAATGCGAGCCAGAAGAGTGCTCAGAGACTCTTTGAATGAATCTTTGCAGAGCTCTCTTTGTAAAGAAGTGACTTTTGCACAACTATATCATTCCCGCAGGTCGTTCTTTTTTTGCAAATCTTCAAAGCAGTATATTTTCTTTTCTTTCAAGTAATAATGCACTTGATCCATTTTTAAGAGCTTTTGGCTCTACCTATGAAAATGTTAAGGGTTTGCGTTTTAGCAGATTGCGAGACAGACTGGATGAGGGAAAAGAAGGGAAAGAGATACAGGATGAAATAAGTCGGTTGATAGAAAAGTTCTTATGTGGGAAGTATCTTTATGAAAAAGGCAAAGATTTTCGGCGTTGCTTAATTCAGGTATGAATGCGAACCTTGCACATATCCAGAAGGTAGTTTGAATCAAGGTTTAAAAAGTGGTATTTTTAGAGATTCATATTGCAAATCAGCAACGCCAGATTTTCTAGATGTTGCAGATGGACGACGTATTAATGTTGCAAGCTCGTCTTCTGGTCAACAATAGACTCTCCCACTTACAATTATGCTTGCTGCGTTACCTTTTTTGGCTTCTCCTCGCTCTGGACAAACAGTTTATATTGAAGAGCCAGAAGCACATTTGTTTCCAAGTGCACAACGCAGTGTTATCGAGTTAATAGCTACTGTGTTTAATTTCGTCATGGTTTTGGGCTCACACAAGATAAAAATTAATCACAACAGCAAACAAAACGCTCAATTGCACCACTATTATCCCCAGATAGAGCAACGGTCGCCAACGAAAGGCGATCGCCGCCAGGCCGAGGGTTTGCAGATTTAGCACCGAGCCTAGGAGCAAAAACGCCAGCAAGGCCCCGGTCCAAAACTGGTCTAGCAATGGCATCAAAAAGGCCGAATTAAACAACGCCCCCAGGGGGTAGAGCACCGCCCAGAGCATCATTAATAGAGTTTGACGGCTGGGGTTCGTCGCCCAGGCGATCGCCTCCGCTTCGGGAAAATAGGACTGAATCCCAGCGGCGATCACCGTCATCAGCACTAAGATACTGCCCCATTCCACAATTTCTTGACAGGTGTTATCCACAAACAACCGCAACTTTTGGGTGCCGTTCCATTGATGCACAGGATGAAAGCTAGATTCATAGACTAAATTACCACTGCGCTGGAGAGGGTCAGCGGTGCTGGAGGGCGTCACAAAGGAGCCATAGCGAACCAAGGGAATTTTGGGAAGTGTCGGCACCTCCGCAACCACGGGGAACGACGGCTCTCGGTAGGCACTAAAGGCTAGGGCTAGAATGATCGCCATGAGCCAGGTCAATGCCAAGCGCAGGAAAATCAGCGATGGCTGAGTACCGAGGGTCTGAAACATTAAAAAAATGCTGAGGAGATTAATGGTGGGAGCCGCGAGCCAAAAACTAATGGTGAGGGGGAGGGGGGCTCCTTGCAACAAAAATCGCCGCACAATCGGAAAACAACCCAACTGACCCACCGGCAACAATAAACCTAAACTACTGCCCACAAGGCTCCCCAAAAGGCGATTTCGGGGGAATCGCGCTACCCAACGGGTCTGGTCTGTGAATACCATCAAGGCACTGGACAGTAAAATTCCCACCAGCAAAAAGGGCCAAGATAGCCAGAGATAACTTAAAAACAGTGTTAGCGGGGTTTGTACGGAGATCATTTCTAGGTCAAGAGCAGGCAGTCGTGGCGTTTGAGACTACACTACACCGAAAATGCCCCGAAACAGAAAGAGAACCAACGACTTGCCGTGTTTCGTCTTGGTTCTCCGACTGGTTCGCTCCTCACACAAACCAAGTATAAGAGATGCCACTCAATTTGTCACCGAGAAAATATATTCTTAAACTTAGCAAACCGTCATATACCGGCAGCAAACACCTAAGCTATGATAGAAGGCTGAGCATCGCAACCCGATAAAAACTATGGCTGAATCCTATCTTTTGGACAAATTGCAATCCGTTGAACAAACCTTTCAAGAATTAACGCGCTTGATGGCGGATCCGGATATCGCAACTAACCCGAGAGAGTTCCAACGAGTCGCCAAGGCTCGCTCCTCCCTAGAAACGACAGTGATTACCTTTGACGCTTGGAAAAAAGCCCAAGACGACTTGGCGGATGCCCGGCAAATTCTCAAGGAATCCAACGCTGACCCAGACATGCGGGAAATGGCCAGCCTAGAAGTCCGGGAATTAGAGGAACAATTAGCCACCCTTGAGCGAAAATTGACTATTTTGTTGTTACCCCAAGACCCCAACGACGACAAAAATATCATGTTGGAAATTCGGGCCGGAACCGGGGGCGATGAAGCCAGTATTTGGGCAGGAGACCTCGTGCGAATGTACTCACGCTATGCGGAGACCCAGGGCTGGAGAGTCAGTCTATTGAGCGAATCCTTAGCGGATATGGGCGGATTCAAAGAGGCTATTTTAGAAATTACTGGTGATCGGGTCTATAGCAAACTCAAATTTGAAGCCGGGGTGCATCGTGTCCAACGGGTTCCCCTGACCGAAGCGGGGGGACGGGTTCATACCTCGACAGCAACGGTGGCGATTATGCCCGAAGTGGATGAGGTAGAAATTCAGATTGACCCGAAGGATATTGAATTAACTACGGCTCGCTCCGGGGGCGCTGGGGGACAAAACGTCAACAAAGTAGAAACGGCGGTGGATTTAATGCACAAACCCACGGGCATCCGTATTTTTTGTACCGAAGAACGCTCTCAACTGCAGAACCGAGAACGGGCAATGCAGATTCTACGGGCCAAACTCTACGAAATTAAGTTACAAGAACAACAAGATGCGGTGAGTTCGATGCGACGCTCCCAGGTGGGCACTGGTTCACGCTCTGAGAAAATCCGTACTTACAACTACAAGGATAATCGTATTACAGATCACCGCTTGGGTCGTAACTTTGTTTTAGCATCGGCCCTCGAAGGCAGTATCGATGACATGATCGAGTCCTGTATTAGTCAAGACCAGCAGGAGCAGTTAGCAGAGTTGGCGAATGCCACCAGCAATTAGTTCTCTTGTTTTTTGACGCTAGACATTTCGCCCCGGGCTTGGGCTAGGTATTCACAAACTACCTGATCGGGAACTTGAGAAAAATCTTCGTACCAAAGTCCAATGGATTGTAATTGGGGCGGTTGCAAAAGATAGATTAGGTGATCCACCTCGGCTTGGAGTTGTCGGCTAATATCTGGGGCAATAACGGGGACAGCAATAATCAGGGTTTGGGGATGTTGTTTTTTGATAATGGCGATCGCCGCTTTGATCGTAGAGCCCGTGGCAATACCATCATCCACCAAAACAATAACCCGGTCGCGGAGGGCTAAAGCAGACAAGCCGGGGCGATAAAGCTCATCGCGTCGTTTTAATTCTTGTTCTTCTTTTTGACTGACATAGTCAATCTCTGCGGGGCTAACCCGCAGGAGAGAGACAATATCTTGGTTAATAACCCTGACCCCATCACTGGCGATCGCCCCCATGGCCAGTTCCGGCTGAGTCGGAGCTCCTAGTTTCCGCACCAGGCACACATCCAGCGGCCATTGCAAGCTAGAGGCGATGGGATAGGCCACCGGAACTCCCCCCCTCGGTAGAGCCAAGACCAAACCCGTCAGCCCACGACAAAGCGGTTGTAATTTTTGGGCTAGTTGTTGTCCTGCCTCAAGACGGTTTAATAAGCGATGTCCCATGGTCTTCCCCTCCGACAAGAGATGCGACGACGAGAACTGAGTCCCTAGATTTAGACTAACAATTTTTGGAGAAAATCATCAAAAGTACTAATTAAAGTTTAAGCTTGGCGCAGAGACGAAAATAAAGTGAAACCAGGGTTTCTTTGATGGGAAAGGTGATGTAAGTCAAGGGATTGATGGTGACAATAATGTTGCGACTATCGCGCCGTACCGCCTCAACCACTCGCTTGGCGACCCAATCGGCGGACATGACACCGATGGGATTGAGATTACTTTTGAAGGGGCCGAGGATGATTTTACGAATCACGCAGGGGGCATCCAGGCGACGCAGAGTAATCAAATCCCCCAGAGCACGTTTGCTCAATTCGTAGAGGGGGCTGAGGGCCGGGCTAACTTCAGCTTCCGAGGTATTGAGCCAGACTTCTTTGGTGGCAATCTGCTGATTGGTACGGACGGTTTTGAGAAAAAGTTCTAATAAACGCCAGGCGGAAAAGGTATTCACTTCGTAGGCCTTGTGAATGGCGGCTTCTGTACTAAGATGATGGACATTAACGCCATGGTTAATGACCAATATATCCACGCTTTCTAATAGCTCACTCAAGTCGGCTTCTTGGCCGATCGCCCAAGTCTGAGTCCGCAGGGAAATCAGTTCATCATTCATTTCTAAGGTGACGGGAGTTTTTTGGGAGGTGAGAGCAATGACCTTAGCCCCCTGGAGGTGGAGTTGTTTGAGCAATGCTTGACCAAAGGTGCCACTGGCTCCGGTCACAGCAATGGTTTTTCCCTTGAGAGATAACGCCGTTCCTAGTATTTTATCCACCAGGGTTAATGTCCCAGAATAGTAGGCTTTTTGATTATCAAAATGATGTTTCCAATGGTAGGTGCGGTTGACACGCCAGGAACCAGGGGGAGCTCGAAAGGGGCCCGGTCGATGGGTTAAATCCGTTATTTCATCCGCTTGGGGAAGTCCTAGTCCTCTGGCGATCGCGCCTAATAAAAAACTGACGGTATAAACAGACCCCACCGTCGCGCCGAGTTGCCAGGAGAGGGGACTGGGCCAAATTATCAATAGACCGAGGGGCAAAAAACTCAGCGTGAGCATGACCAAGGCTTCGGGCACATCATTGTACCAATGGGCTTTTCGGTAAATTTCGCCACTGACCACGGATAAATCAGGACGAAACACCCGATGGTGCCAATTGTGCAGACGATAGAGGGGTGTCCAAGCGTGGGCAAGGGCATGGTAGCTGTCCCGGACAATTTCGACCCACAACACCGACCCAGCGGCGATCGCCAATGCGATTAAATTTCCCATTTCCCCACCCCAGCAACCGACAAAGAAGCAAGCATATGCAACGCGACTTAAAGTTAAGTTTTGTGAAAAATCCCACTCAATTATAGTAACGGGTCGGAGGCACAACGTCCTAGGAACAGAACGAGCCAAAGAGGGCATTTTAATTAAAAGGAGGTATTTTTTCGCTAAGATAAAGGCTAAAAACCGCCGTCACTCTTCATTTTGTCAACACTATGCCCCAATCCCCCTGGACAGATAACGAATCAGAATTGACCTTTGATCCCCTCAGTGCGCTACTCCCGGCCTGGGATGACCCCGAGGCCGAGGAAGAGGATTTCCGCCACGACTTTTTTCAGGGCAACGCTGGACGACGCAAAAAAGCGGCCCTGATGCTGATCATGATCTGGACGGTGGTCATTGCTCTGCATCTGGTGGTTTGGGGAAGTTGGCTGGTGTGGGCGGCGATGTCGTTATTGTCACTCCAAGCCCTCCGGCTGATGACGGCGCGTCCTGAGCGTCCTTTAGCAGCTCTTTCCTTGGAGCCGGCGCAGGAATTATGCTCGGTTTCGTTATTGGCGGCGGCTAAAAATGAAGAGGCGGTGATTCAACAATTAGTAGAACAGCTTTGTTCCCTGGACTACCCAGCGGATAAATACGATGTCTGGATTGTGGATGACCACAGTACTGACCAAACGCCCCAAATTCTAGACAAACTCGCCCAGGACTATGCCCAACTGAAGGTAATTCATCGTCCCGCCGGTGCCATGGGGGGCAAATCAGGGGCATTGAATGAAGTTCTGCTCCAGGCCGCCGGCGATATTATTGGTGTTTTTGATGCCGATGCCCAAGTCTCCCCGGATTTACTCCGTCATGTCATGCCCTACTTTGAGCAGGAACGCTTGGGGGCCGTTCAAGTCCGCAAGGCGATCGCCAATCGAGACGAGAATTTTTGGACCCACGGTCAGGCGGCGGAAATGGCCCTGGATGTTTATTTTCAACAACAGCGCATTGTGACCGGGGGTATTGGCGAACTGCGGGGCAATGGGCAATTTGTCTCTCGTCAGGCCCTTGAGGATTGTGGAGGCTGGAATGAGCAAACCATCACCGATGATCTGGATTTAACGATTCGTTTGCATTTACAAAACTGGAAAATCGCCATTCTAGATAATCCGGCGGTAAACGAAGAAGGGGTCACTACGGCGATCGCCCTCTGGCATCAGCGCAACCGTTGGGCTGAGGGCGGCTATCAGCGTTACCTCGACTATTGGCGCTGGATTCGCTCCCAACCCATGGGCTGGCGCAAAAAAGTGGATTTGCTCTCCTTCATGTTGATGCAATATCTCTTGCCCAGCGCCGCCGTTCCCGACCTGCTAATGGCGCTGACGCGGCACCGTCTGCCCTTGCTCACGCCCTTAACCTACGTGGCGGTTAGTTTCTCCTTTTGGGGAATGTTCCAAGGGCTAAGGCGATTACAAGCTCGTACAACCCATCCGGTTTGGCCTACCCTCCAACTTCTGGCCCAAACCCTCCAGGGCACGATTTATATGCTCCATTGGCTGGTGGTGATGCCCTGTGTGACGGCGCGGATGGCGGTTCGCCCCAAACGACTGAAATGGGTAAAAACCGTTCATGCTGGCAATGTTGAAGAAACGCCGCCCTCTTCGGTTTTGTCTTGATTTCGCTCAAACAAAAGACGATAGACCGGACGCTGGAGAGTCGCACAGGCAATTTCTCGTTCGGTGGGGACGGGAAAAATACTATCGGCTAACCATTCCCCGCCATGACAGGCTGTAAAGTGGGGATTTTCGTTCAGGCGATCGCCCATTTCCCGCGCCACCAATTCCACATCGGATTGCACAAAAACCTCACCACCAGGCATTAAAACCTGGGCGATGGCCTGCACCAGGTCGGGCTGAAGGACTCGGCGTTTACTGTGGCGTTGTTTAAACCAAGGGTCTGGGAATTGGATCGACACCCGTTGCAGGGGCTGGGGCACTTGTTGTAAAAATTCCAGGGGAGAACTGTTGACGTTACCAAAAAGAAAATGAAGGTTGCTTAACCCCAGGCGATCGCCGTTTTCATTGGCTTCGATCGCCAAGGATTCTCGAATTTCTACCCCCAGAAAATTCCAGTCGGGTTGGAGTGGGGCTAAATTCAATAAAAACTTGCCTCTGGCACAGCCAATATCGAGGTGCAGGGGTTGGGAGGCGTTACCATAGACGTGCTCCCACTTGGGGCACTGAATACTGTGGCTATATTTTTGACTTAAGGGGTTAACGTGTTGACGGACGCGGACTCTAGCCAAGAAAACTCTCCTGTTTCAACTGTAGACAACTATCGGCTTCCTTCTATTATTTTATGAAGACGTTTCAATTTGCGATTATCAGCGACCTCCATGTCGCCCTACCCCAGACCATTGAACCCAAGGCCCACCGTTTTCATCTGGTGGAAGTGAGTATCGCCGCCCTAGAAAAAGCCCTAGCCCATTTAGAGCAGTTAGACCTAGATTTTTTGCTGATTCCGGGGGATTTGACCCAGGATGGAGAAGCTGTTAATCATCGTTGGCTAGGCGATCGCCTGGCGAAACTCCCCTTTCCCAGCTACGTTATTCCCGGCAACCACGATATTCCCAGCCTAGAGGCGACGGAGCAGACCATTAGCCTTGGTGATTTTCCGGGCTACTATGCCCACTGCGGCTATGACCAACCCGGTAAGATGGACTACCGCCAAGAAATTTTTCCCGGCGTTCAATTAATCGGCCTCAATTCCACCAGCTTTGATAGCAACGGGGAACAGCTCGGACGCATGGAAGCAGAGCAATTTAGCTGGCTTGAGTCGGAACTTCAGCAATGTCAGGACGACGTTGTCATCGTTATGATTCACCATAATATAATCGAGCACTTGCCAGGGCAATCCCGCCATGACCTGGGTCGCCGTTATATGTTAGATAACGCTTCGCAGTTATTGCAGTTACTCAAAAAATATCAGGTGAAACTGATTTTGACCGGGCATCTCCACGTCCAAGACATTGCCCACCACGACGGTATCTATGAAATTACCACCGGCTCCCTGGTTAGCTATCCCCATCCCTATCGGGTTATTAATGCCCAACTTAGCAACAAAACCCTTAATTTGACTATTGAGAGCCATCGCATTGAAGCCGTGGAAGGCTACGATGATTTATCTGAAACATCTAGACAATTTCTTGGCGATCGGTCCCAGGGCTTTATGACTCGCCTCTTAACCTTGCCTCCCCTCAATCTACCCAACGATACCGTTGAACCGCTGATCGAATCCCTACGCTATTTTTGGGCCGACGTGGCGGCGGGAGATGGTGAATTTGATTTTCCTGACTTTCCCCCCACCGCCCGCTTCTTTTTGCGACAATTTACTCGCTTTAACCATCCTCCCTACCTGGATTTTCAGGACAATAACACCACCCTCAAATTTTGAGAATAAAATCAAATACTCAGGAACTATTTTATGCGCTATTTTATGTTGGTCTGTCTAACAGGATTGGCTATAGGAGGGACTGCCAATACCATTCAAGCCGCCGTCTCAGACAATGATATTCAACAAGCGGCCCAGGTGTTTTGTGATGCCCTGACCACAGGCAAAAATCTCCCCTCTGCTCAAGAAGCCGCAACGGAATATCTATTAGACCGCATCAACAAATCCGAAAAAGTTAATCCCAAAAAGCTTCGCCTAAAAGTCCGGGAGGCCGTGATTCAACGCTGTCCCACCCAGGCTCAAAAACTCAAAGAGTCTCGCTAGATAAATCTATGGTTGCAACGACCTTATCTCCTATCCCATCCTGGCCCCAAGTCTCTTGAGAATCTGATCTTACTTTTTTTTGTTAATCCGGTTGCCTCCCTCACCTCCAGATTATTAGACCTCTTCAAAAATAAGGAAATTTGGCAGGCTAACCGACATCCAGCCTTCACAGGTTGGATTTTAGACATACTGAACCCGTAATCGCACTATTCCACAAATACAGCCAATAACCAACTCGTACATCCGTGAACG
>JBGSZT010000005.1:0-41658 GCA_041750255.1 Synechocystis sp. | reverse complement strand
GCCAATCATTCTTCTGCCCTGTTGTGGGTGGGCCTCTACCAGATGCAGAATTTGGTTGAAAAAGCTCTGATCCATGATACGTACTGGTAACTCGGGCTTCTTCATTCTCTCATGTCTGCTTATTCTTGAAGAACTCTAATATGAATCTCTAAAAATACCACTTTTTAAACCTTGATTCAAACTACCTTCTGGATATGTGCAAGGTTCGCATTCATACCTGAATTAAGCAACGCCTCCTTTCTGTTCTTGGGGTCTGAGCACCATCTCCAGTATCCATCCAAAGGTGTCCATCACCCATTTGACTAGCTCGAACCCCTTATAACCCCCGTCCACATAGATTAAAAAGAGACGGCTCAGATCCAAGGTACGTTTCTGGATCCGCTCAAGTAACAGTTTAAGACCCTCTGAATCCGCCACATTTGCCGCAGTGACAACAATTTCTAGGGGCAGTCCGAGACTATCCACCATTATGTGTCGTTTTCGTCCTTTAACTTTCTTATTCCCGTCTACGGCGACATCATGGTGAACCATTGTTGCCGTGTCTACCGATTGACTATCCACCACGCCGTAACTGGGGGATGAATGTCGGCTTTGCCCTGTCGTCCGCTCCCACTCATACAACTTTTGGTGGATTACTTTTAGGGTCCCGTCATCCCGCCATTTTCGGAAATAATCATAGACGGTCTTCCACTTGGGAAAATCATGGGGTAAAAGATGCCAGGCGATGCCCCCCATTAGGATATAGAGTATGGCATTGACCACTTCCCGGATATCTGTGGTACGAGGTCTTCCGCCTGGTTTGGCGGCAGGGAAATAGGGTTCGATTAGTCCCCATTGTTCATCATTCAGGTCAGTGGGATAGGATTGACGCATTGTTTTGTCAGCAACCTTATTCTGGGCTTCTCCCTTTCTATTTTTACCCCATCCCTTACCGTAGCCTAGAACTACAAGTACTCAAGCAGAACACTTTTCGGACATCCTCTAATTTCAGACCCTAAATTATGGTCTCAAATCTACGTCTATCCCTCCAAAAAAGAGGGAAGTTAACTTTTCCGCGTTTGCACCATTGACCTATGTCATTCAAAGAAAACTTAAAAAGATGGCGCTGGGAATTTTTTCAGAGGAGGAGTAACTTCCTAGCGATTCTAGAAAAAATTAATCCGAGCTTTATTTTTGAAGGCATCTATCATCAACAAATAACCGGATTACTCCCTGTCATTGGCTATGCTCTAGCTCTGGCTTCGGTGGGAGACTATATCTATCTGATTTTTCCGCCCCAGTTCAAGAACCCGACTTGGGAGCTACAGACCCTCGGTGCCCTAGTTGACCTCGGTGCCCTAGTTGAACAAAGCTGGGGGTTTAATTGCCCTCGCCTTAATTTTCAGTCGTTACTTTACCGATAATCACAATGATGTTCGGGGAATTGAACCGTTTCTTTTAAAGCTGATTCGTTGGCTGGTATTGGCTATGGCAATTATTTTTATGCTCTCTACGCCGCTCATTGTTTTGGATACCCACCGAGTCTACAAATCTATTAATGCTCAAATCAGCCAAGGCGATGCTACCAAACTCGCCCAGCTTCAAGAAATAGAAAGCAAAATAGATCAAGTTTCCAACGTGAATCAAATTATCTCCCTAGGCAACGCCCTGGGTATTGAACCACGCCCCCTTCAAAATACTCCGATTACGACTGCCAGAGAGACCATTAAAAAACGCTTAACAGCTCTTAAGACGACTATTGAGACCAAAGTCCAAATCACTCGCAAAACCCAAGCTAAAAAGCTCCTCAAAAGTAGTGCCAGGAGTCTCTATTCTGGTATCTTCATCACCTTTGCTTTTATTTTTATCTGGTTCAAACTTGGCACCCTTGGCGATCGCCACTCTATTTGGTGTCGTCTGTCATCAATCGGGCTTGGGCTAAGTTGTCAAACCGAATCATCAATAAAGACGGGTCTGAAACTCCAGGGGGGCGATCGCCGATCAAGGTGCCAGCATGGTTTTGGCATCTACCCACTGATCAAATTCCTCGGCGCTTAAAAAACCCAACTCAACACAGGCTTGTTTGAGGGTTTTATTTTCCGCATGGGCAGTTTTGGCCACTAGGGCGGCGCGGTCGTAGCCCAGGCAAGGATTGAGAGCCGTGACTAACATCAAAGAATTTTCTAAAAAGGATTCAATGCGCGGCAAATTGGGGCTAATGCCTTCTACCAAATGCTCCCGAAACCCCTGACTGGCATCGGTCAGTAACGCTACGGAATGGAGAAAATTGTGAATAATCACAGGTTTAAAGACATTTAATTCAAAGTTGCCTTGACTCGCGGCCATGGCGATCGCCGTATCATTGCCGATCACCTGGACACAGACCATGGTCATGGCTTCGCATTGGGTGGGGTTGACCTTACCGGGCATAATCGAGGAGCCGGGTTCATTGGCGGGGAGGGTTAATTCCCCCAGACCACAGCGGGGGCCAGACCCTAGCCAGCGCAGATCGTTGGCAATTTTGAGTAGGGAGGCGGCTAGATTTTTTAATACTCCGCTAGCGCCGGCGATCGCCTCATGGCCGGCCAAGGCGGCAAATTTATTGGGTGCGGTGATAAAGGGTAAATCCGTTAGCTGGGCAATTTCGGCGGCGACCCGCTCGGCAAATAGGGGATGACTGTTGAGACCTGTGCCTACCGCCGTTCCCCCCAGGGCTAGGGCGTAGAGGGGTGGCAAACTGATCTGGAGTTGACTGAGGTGATGGTCGAGGTGGGCGACATAGCCTGAAAATTCCTGCCCTAGGGTCAGAGGCACCGCATCCATCAGGTGGGTCCGGCCAATTTTGATAATATCGGCAAATTCGGCTTGTTTTTGGGCTAGGGCATCCCGCAACGCCTGGATACTGGGGATCAAGCCATGGGTCAGAGCTTCGACGGCGGCAATGTGCATGGCCGTGGGGAAGGTATCGTTGGAGGATTGGGACATATTTACGTGATCGTTGGGATGGATCGGGTCTTTACTGCCCAACTCTCCCCCCGCCAGGGCGATCGCCCGATTGGCAATCACTTCATTAACATTCATATTGGTTTGGGTGCCACTGCCGGTTTGCCAAATCCGTAGGGGAAAATGCTCTAATAACTCTCCCGCCGCAATTTCCGCCGCCGCTCGCACAATTAAATCGGCTTTATCTGCGGGGAGTTTGCCCAGGTCTCGATTGGCGATCGCCGAAGCTTGTTTGAGCAAACCAAAGGCGCGGATCAAAATCGGGGGCATCCGGTCTTCGCCAATGGCAAAGTAGGTGAGCGATCGTTGGGTTTGAGCCCCCCAATAGCGGTCAGCCGGAACGGCGATCGTCCCCATGCTATCGGTTTCCAGGCGGAAGGCAGAATTTGTACTCATGTTAAACGCTTGAGGAGATGGTTGATAAAAAAAGGAATGACCCGGAATTGATTTTGATAAAGCTGAACGAGGCTAACCGGGTCTTCCGGGGGAATCATCGCCGACTGGTATTGCAGAACAATTAAGGCATTCCAAACCAGGCCCGCTAAGGTAACTCCCAGGGCTATTTTTTGCCACTGGCGACCCGGCCGCGCATCCCACAGCGCCGCTAATCCCAAGGTAAAGAGGACGGTACAGTTAGAGAACATTCGTCCGCCGACACTGGCCCCCTGCCACCAGCACCACCAGGCCGCAATGAAATACACCTGGAGAGCAAAGGCGAGCAAAAGGCTACCGATTAAGCGCGGCAACTCTCGCCAGCGCATGATTAGCCCATAAATACTCAAGAAAATAAGGGGATGCCAAATAAATAGCCCCCGATGGCCGGAAAATAATACCTGCCAAAGGGCCGGGCGAAACCAGTTAAAACTGCCCCCGTAGCCCCGAGCCTGACCTTCTTCGAGGTAGGGAATGCGGGTAATGCCACCATATTGCCAGATATAAATTAGCCCCTGGGGGAGTTGCATCAAGAGCGTAATGCCCATAATCCAGGCGATCGCCGTCAGATAGCGGGGTTGCCTCAGAGCCTTCCAGGAAAATTTCCAAGTGTTGTTCTTGGTGAGGTTAGATTCAAAGCCCAACGCCCCCACAACCAAGGGCACAACCAAAAATAATCCATCCTGGGGTCTGACCCAGGCCGCAAATCCTAAAATCAGCCCTAAACTGATCGACCACGGCCATTGCTCACGCCACGGTTTAGAGAAGGTCAGATACAAAAATAAAGCAATTAAAAAGGCAGACACGGCATGGGACATGGACACCTCTAGGCAGAGGTAGTAGGTTAGGGGCGAGGCAAACCAAATCCCTGCCACCGCCAGCACACAGGCCCCCCGGCTAAAATAGCGGCGAGCCATGCGGTAGCTCAACACCAAGGCTGAAATGCCGAGGGCAATACTACCTAAACAATACAATAATTCGTAGGGCCAGGTCATGCCATTGGCTTCCACCCCTAGCCCGACTAGATTCAGTCCCAACGCCAGCAGATGACCCAGGGCAAAAAACGGCACGAGCACCAATCCCAAGCCGAGGGTGTATTTACTGTACTCAGGAATCGGCCCGGGAACCCGCAGACCCCCGCCAAAGTTCGACGCGGACTGGGCATAGTAACTATATTCGTTATCCACCCGCAGATTGCCATCAAAGAGCAACGACCGCAGGGGCGTGTAATACCCCAAGCCATCCCCAAAAACGCCAAAGCCACTGAGAGAGAATTTCAGCAAAAAAATAGCCAAGGTCACCGCAACCGCAAGCCAAAATAGGCGTTTGACAGCGGTTTCATCGAGTTTGGTTAATGACGCGAATCGTCCCATGGATCTGCGGCTCTCGTCTCCCAAGGGCAATTAAAATGTATGATCTAGGGCCGCATCACAGCGTTCACAGAGGGTGGGGTGATGGCTGATTTTACCCACCTGAGCCGAGTAGTTCCAGCAGCGTTCGCACTTTTCGCCATCGGCGGTGGTGATGCCAATGCCCAGGGACTCCGTGATGGTCTTAAACTCTAGATCTGCTAAAACTCCTGGGTCAGTTAGTAATTCCACCTGGGATGCCAGGAAAAAGTAACGCAATTCATCCACCCGTGACCCGGAAAAGCTATCGCTAGGGTTATAACGAGCGAGCAACAATTGGAGGTCGGCATCCGCCAGATAAACCAATACTTTTGCTTCCAATGATGCTCCGATCGCCTTGGCATGGCGGGCCGTTTCCATGACTTTATTCACTTCCGTGCGGAGCGACCGCAACTGATGCCAGGTGTGGGCCAGGTCTGGCTGCTGCCATTGGTCATCTAGGGTCAGCCAACCCGCTTGAAAGACCGACTCCGTGGGTTTTTCGTAGGGCAAAAATTGCCAAATGTCTTCGGCTAAATGGGAAAGCACCGGGGCGATCGCCTTGGTCAGATTTTCGAGGGCAATCTGTAAAATTGTTTGACAACTCCGGCGACGGGGGGAATCCAAGGCGGAAATATAGAGCCGGTCCTTGGCAATATCCAAATAGAAGTTGGAGAGGTCCACTACGCAAAAATTTTGAATGGCTTGGAAAAATTTAAAAAATTGGAAATTTTCGTAGGCGTCGGTGATTTCGCCAAAAACCTCGGTGATGCGATGCAACATATAGCGGTCGAGTTCGGGCAAATCCCCATAGGCGATCGCCTGGGTGGTGGGATCAAAATCATGGAGATTACCGAGCAAAAAGCGGGCTGTATTGCGGATTTTATTGCGGACATCGATCAATTGCTTGAGAATTCCCTGGCCGATGGGGACATCATTGGCATAGTCCACCGAGGCCACCCAGAGGCGCAGGACATCGGCACCGTAGGCCGGTTCTTGTTTCTGGTTTTTACCGCCGTTGATGATTTGGTAAGGATCTACCACATTGCCCAGGGATTTACTCATTTTATGCCCCTGCTCATCCAAGACAAAGCCATGGGTCAAGACGGTTTTGTAGGGCGCGACATTATTCACCGCCACACTGGTCAATAGGCTCGACTGGAACCAGCCTCGATGTTGGTCGGAGCCTTCTAGGTACATATCCACCGGATATTTTAATTCGGGACGGGCCTTGGCCACCGCCGCCCAGGAGGAGCCGGAGTCAAACCAGACATCCATAGTATCCTCGCCCTTGCGATAGGTACACCTATTCTGGCGGTAGCTGGGGGGCAAAAGCTCCTCGACGGATAATTCCCACCAGGCATCGGAGCCTTTTTCGGCAAAGAGTTGTTGGATATAATCGAGGGTTTCCGCCGTCAATAACGGTTCATTAGTTTCAGTGTCATAAAATACGGGGATCGGTAGTCCCCAGACCCGTTGCCGAGAAATACACCAATCACTGCGATCGCCAACCATGGGCGTAATGCGATTTTCCCCCTGGGCGGGAATCCAGCGCACCGATTTAATGGCCGTCAGGGCCGCCTCCCGAAATCCCTCCACCGAGGCAAACCACTGCTCCGTCGCCCGGAAAATAGTTGGTTTTTTGGTGCGCCAATCGTAGGGATATTTATGCTCGTAGGCTTCTTCCTTGAGCAATGCTTTTGTTTCGATTAGAGCTTGAATAATGGCTTCATTGGCATCCTTGAGGACATTCAATCCCGCAAATTGACCGGCTTCTGCGGTAAAATTCCCCGCCGCATCCACCGGCGATAAAATCGGCAGTCCGTAGCGTTGACCGACAATATAATCCTCTTGGCCATGGCCAGGGGCCGTATGGACTAAGCCCGTCCCGGATTCGGTGGTGACATAATCCCCGCCGATGACAATGGAGCTTTCCCGCTCAAACAGGGGATGGCGGTAGCGAGTATGTTCGAGATCTGCCCCTGGGATGGTAGCTTTGACGGTTAAGTCTGTTTCTAAAGTGGCCCCCAGGCGATCAACGAGATCCGCCGCCACGATCAGATAACGGCTTTGACAAAGAGCCTCGCTAGTTTCCACCACCGCATAGATCAACTCTGGATTGAGGGCCACCGCCAGGTTACCGGGCAAGGTCCAGGGTGTAGTCGTCCAAATTGCCACCGCTAAGTCATCAAGATAGGGCGCAAGGATGGCATGAGCCGCCTCTCCCGCCTGGGTCACTGGAAAGGCTGCGTAGACACTGCGAGAAATATGACCTTCGGGATATTCTAATTCCGCTTCCGCCAGGGCTGTGCGGGAACTAGGACTCCAATGTACGGGTTTCAGACCCCGGTAAATATAGCCCTTGAGGGCCATTTGCCCAAACACGCCTATCTGGGCGGCTTCGTACTCTGGAGTCAGGGTTAAATAGGGATGGCTCCAGTCTCCCCAAATGCCGTAGCGTTGAAAGGCGATCGCCTGCTCACGGTAAGCACCCAGGGCAAAATCGCGGGCTTTGTGGCGCAGTCCTAGGGGGGTAAGAGCTTGGCGTTCTTCTTGCTTCAGCCCTTGTAGAACCTTGAGTTCGATGGGCAAGCCGTGACAATCCCAGCCCGGCACGTAGCGAACCTTATGCCCCCGCAGAAGTTTATATTTATTAATGATGTCCTTGAGGACTTTATTCAGGGCGTGGCCCATGTGGAGGGAGCCATTGGCGTAGGGCGGGCCATCGTGCAAAACAAACAAGTCCTGGGGATTTTGCGCCGCAAGGGTTTCATAAATCTGTTTATCCTGCCAAAACTGTTGAATCTCGACTTCTCGCGTGCTGGCATTGGCCCGCATATCAAAACGGGTCTGGGGAAGATTGACGGTATCTTTATAGGTTTTGGCGTCTGTCACAGGTTTAAGCGCAATATTCAACGTTTTTTACTATCGCTGATTTTAGCCTGTTTTAACTCAGGCTCCGGTGAGAATGTCGGCGAGACCTTCGGCCCTCAGGATTGGAAGAGTTTGAGCTGTTCTAGGGCTTGGTTTTGTTGTTGGAGTTGGTCAACCAAGGAGTTGCAAACCAGGTCACACAGGGGAAAAATGACTGGATTGGCGATCGTGTAGAGCACATTAACGCCCTGTTGCGTCCGGCTTAAAATTCCGGCATTGGTGAGCAATTTTAAATGCTTCGAGACATTGGCTTGCCCTAACCCAGTGCTTTCGATAATTTGCCCGACGGTCAAGGGGCCCTGCTTAAGCGCACAGACAATTTCCAAACGACTCACCTCCGAGAGCATTTTAAAAAAATCTGCAATCATGGCCAAAGCAACGGGGGAAAGTTGATTGGAGCCTTGGATCTCAGACAACGATGATAGGGATAGATTCAGTGCAGATATGCCGTTTGTCATGGGGGTTTGAGTGATAGATGTCCTTCCATCTTATTGAAAAATGTCGCTAGATTTCAGGGTTTGCCCACTATAATCAATGTCGTTGGTTTGGCCCAGAGTGGAAATAGGAGATGAACGGAAATGGTTTGGTCACGACGTAATTTTTTAGCGTTTTTAGGCGCGGGTTTAGGTACATCTTTGCTTGAGCAACGCTATCCTTTTTTGTCCCCAGTCTTAGCGGCTAAGTCCCTATCTAAGTTAAGTTTTGACCCCATTGCCTATCCCCTGCCCCTGACTATTAATGCCCTAACCCCTGCTCAACAGAAAAAAAACTTTGCACAATTTGGGGTGAGCGATGACCTCGTGTTGCCCGAGGGATTTAGCTATAACGTCCTCGCCCAATGGGGTGACCCGGTCGGGGATGCCTGGTTTGGCTACAACAATGATTACTTAGCCCTAGTGGAAACTGCAGATAATCGGGCCTGGCTAACGGTCAATTTTGAATATATAAGTTTTATTCCTTGGTCCCAGGGGTATCAAGCCGCCCGCGGGAAATCCTTGCCCCTAGAGTCGGTTCAAGAGTCCTTACAAGCCAGCGGCGGCAAAATCAATGCCCATCGTCTCCCCGATAATGACCCCCTCAAGCTGCAAATTCGGACTATTTCTGAAGCGGCATTATTAGACCACGGCATTGGTGTGCTTCGTCTCCAGCGCAATGCCCAAGGAGAATGGCAACGTGACCCAGCCACTGGCGATCGCCGCATTACAGGGTTAGCAGGATTAGTGGGCGGCAAGGTCCTGGAGGTTACCGGCCCCGCCCGGCTGGTTTTCACTAACCCTAAAAAACGAGGCTACGAGGATCAGCGCGGGATCACGATTATTGGAACCATGCAGAACTGTGCCGGGGGCACAACCCCTTGGGGAACCGTATTAAGTGCGGAGGAAAATTTTCAAGACCAAGTCCCAGAAGCGGTCTACGCCGATGGCTCATCCCTAGAGCCCGAAGCACGTCCGTTTCAATTAACGGCAAAGGGCCTCGGTGGCCTGGGGAATGTCTTTGGCCTCGCGGGCAATAAGTATGGCTGGATGGTAGAAGTAGATCCCAGTAATCCCCAGGACTACGGTCGCAAGCACAGTTGGCTGGGACGCTTTCGCCATGAGGCGGTGTCGGTACGAGCAGAGGTCGGCAAACCCTTGGCGGTGTATTCCGGTTGCGATCGCCGCAGTGGTCACTTATACAAATTTATTTCCCAAGAAAAAATCAGCCAGCTCCAGGACAAAACAAATTCTCGTTTATTTGAAGCCGGAATGCTCTACGGCGCCAAGTTCAATGCCGATGGCACCGGGGAATGGATTGCCTTAAAACCAGAGACGGCGATTGATCCTCTGCTACCGAGTCAGATGGCGGTGGAAAACCCCACAGATGCAATCGTACTTTTACCCCATCCCGATCGTTCCCAACCCGGAGCTCTGGCCCTGCGCCAAGATAGCGAAATAGCGGACTATCGGAGTCGATTTTCGACCCTAGCGGATCTTTATACTGGCACCCCCGAGCAACGACAGGGAGCCATTTTAGTGGATGCTCATTTAGCCGCCAATGCCGTCGGGATTACCGCCACCGCTCGCCCTGAAGATACTGCCCTATTGCCCAATGGCAGTTTACTGATTGCCTTCACCTCCGGTTGGCCCAGTAGCCAGGAGGGTGGCTGTGATCAACGCATTTTTCGCGGCCCCCAGGGAGAAGTCCCCTACGAATCGGGTTGGATTATGCAACTCCAAGAAGATGGCGATCGCCCGGACGCAACCCGATTTTGCTGGAAAATGATGGCCACGGGAGGCGAGCCCCAGGCCGGAGGCCTAGGTTTTGCCAATCCCGACAACCTAGAATTGGACGGCGCCGGCAACCTCTGGATGGTGACGGATATGTCAACCAGCAAACAGAATAAACCCTTTGAGCGCAATGCCACCACCACCAGCAATCAAAGTCTGGGTCAGTTTGGCAATAACTCTCTTTGGTTTTTGCCGACCCACGGTTCCCTCGCCGGTCAAGCCTTTCCCTTTGCCCTGGGGCCCATGGATAGTGAGCTGACGGGGCCAGTCTTTAGCCAAGACCAACAAACTCTATTTCTTGCCGTCCAACATCCCGGAGAAGCGAGGGGAACCCGGCAAGCCATGGCCAGCCAGACGGAAAATTTTTCCCTCACGACCACCAATGGTGAAACCTTTACGCAAGAACGCCGCATCCCCCTCGGCTCGAACTGGCCCAGCGGCAAAGAAAATCAACCCCCTCGTCCAGCGGTGGTCATGATTCGTCGCCGCTCTGCGGGCCCCATTCCTTAAAGAAAGGGCGATCACCTGTTGATAAATACTTTAATTAAGGTCAACCATAATGGGCTTAGTTTACGCCAATATTGAGCTTCTCAATCCTAAGGAACAAGATCTAACCCCAATGAGGGTTAAAGCGTTGGTCGATACGGGAGCCATAACTCTTTGTATTCCTGAGCATATTGTCTTGCAACTGAAGTTGGAAGCTCTAGAACAACGGGAAGTCACCACCGCAGACGGAAAAAAAAGACTAGTTGCCTATGTCGGGCCAGTCCAAGTGCGGTTTGAGAATCGTAATTGTTTTACAGGGGCTTTGGTGTTAGGGGATTCAGTCTTGTTAGGAGCCGTTCCCCTAGAGGATATGGATTTGGTGATTAATCCTCGGTTACAAACCATGACGGTCAATCCTGACAGTCCCAATATTCCTGCGGTGCTTGTGAAAAGTAGCTATCTCTTCCCAGAGCTAGAACAAGGAGAATAACTACTCTTTTCATGGAATTTAGGACTGTAAATCAGTCCTATGCATTAACAATATGGTAGCAGTTACTCATTTTTAAGATGGTTCTATAAACGCTATAGCAATTTACAGATCAATAGGGTACGGGCTTCGACTACGCTCAGCCCACTAGCAAATGACTGAAATCTTTAAACAGACTTCAAGTAAATGAAAACCTCTATAATTCTGATAGATTTAATGAAAATCCTGATCAGTCTCTAGAGTTTCAAAAAAAAGTAAATAAGTAAAATCTAAAAACGACGAGATCGCGGTTTAAGCGATGAAGCAATTGCTGAAATTTTAGATATTCCTTTAGAATTGATAGACGAATCTGATTAAAATCTATGAAAAACCAACTCTATGACACAGACTTTGTGCAGTGGACAGAAGAACAAGCTCAACATCTTCAACAGAACAAGATAGAAGCGATTGACTGGCAAAATATTCAAGAGGAGATCATCGCCTTGGGTCGTAGTGAAAAACATGAGCTAGAAAATCGCCTGGAAGTGTTGCTAGAACACTTATTAAAACGTAGCTATATTAACAGTACCTATGATAATCGGGGCTGGGAATTAACAATCAAAGAACAACGCAAGCAGATCCGACGGTTGTTGCGGGATTCCCCCAGCTTAAAAAATTATGGTGAAGCCTTAATTCCAGAATTATGGCAGGATGCTCGCTCTGATGTCCAAGATATTTATCCTACTTTAGCCATGCCTGAAACTAATCCGTTTAGCGAAAGCTTAGATTCATTATTAACGGCTACTTTTTGGCAGTAGTAATCCTTTGCGATTGAAACAAAGAGGCGATCGCCATGGAGGTAGTTAGCCTAAAATTTAGGGTGGATCTCTGCTTGTTTGCAGATCGTATTTGCCGTTATTCGATCTATCGTGCGATGCCTTTCAATGGGAATTGTTTTAGTTCCGTTGGTATAAATTGAATGATTGCCCCCCTCTTTCAATAAATAAAACCACTATTTTCAAAGTATTTAATTAAGTCTTTTAGTTTGACGGACATATACTCTACACTTCAACAGGGACTTTCTCAATCAAAGCATCTCCCATCGGGATAATTCGGTTTTGTTGTTGATAAGCCAAAATCATCTCTTTAAGGGCATCGTGAATCGATTGACGATAAGCCTCTAGGGTTTCGCCTTCTGAAATTACTTCGGGCCATTCGAGGAGTTGTCCCATATAACCTGACGTGATGGGGGTGTAAACAACCGTAAATTCTGTCACCATAGTTAAAATCAGGAGACGTTACAACAGCAGGGGAAGTTGCGTGAAATTAAAAATTGTTATTCACCAAGCTGAAGAAGGAGGATTCTGGGCTGAGGTACCGGCAATACCGGGGTGTGCTACCCAGGGAGAAAGTTTTGAGGAACTGTTGGCCAATTTATATGAAGCCATTGAGGGTTGTCTATCTGTTGAACCAGAAATGCTCGAAGGTTCAGACAATTCTCGAATTATGGAAATTGCCGTATGAAATCGGTTTCTGGCAAAAAATTCGCCAAGATATTGGAAAGTTACGGCTGGTATTTAATCAGAGTTCAGGGGAGCCATCACATTTACGAAAAGGAAAGCAATCCTAATCGTATTTCTGTGCCCATTCATGGTAATCAAGACCTGAAAATAGGACTACTACGCCATTTCATGAAGCAGGCTAATTTATCCGACGATAATCTTTGACATCCTCTCCTGGCTAAAGCCAGAGGATTCCTAGACCTCACGATCTAGGTTTCTGCTTCATAGCACCCGCCTTCACAGATTTACTCTGTTCGGGTCTTATGGTCGCTCCACAGACTGCAACTGCTAGTCCAGCAGCCAAAATATTTTTACTGGCGTTGACATCCCTGTCGTGGTGAGTTCCACATTCAGGACATTGCCACTCTCGAACATTGAGGGGCATTTTATCGACGATGTGCCCGCAGGAACTACATCGCTTGGAGGAAGGAAACCAGCGGTCAACCTTGACCAGATTCCTGCCATACCAACGGCATTTGTAGTCCAATTGACGAACAAACTCGCCCCATCCACTATCACTAATGGAGAGGGCGAGTTTGTGGTTTTTGACCATATTCTTGACGGCTAAAGTCTCAACGGCAATGGTTTGGTTTTCACGCACCAGTTGAGCGGTCAGTTTATGGAGAAAGTCTTGGCGAGAATCTGAAATTTCAAGGTGAATTTTGGCGACTTTACGTCGTGCCTTTTCCCTGTTTTTAGACCCTTTTTGTTTACGGGCAAGGCGTTTTTGAGCCAACCGTAAACGACGGTGATGCTTTTTGAATTGCTTGGGATTAGCAACTTTGTCACCATTACTGGTGGCAATGAGACTTGTTACTCCCAAATCAATACCAACGGCATTGTCACTGACAGGCAAGGGTTTGATGGTTAAATCATCAAAATGAATGGCGATATGCCACCGTCCTGATGGATGTAACCTTATCGTGACACTTGTTGGCTCACATCCTTTGGGGATTTGCCTTGACCAGCGAATGTCTAACGGTTCTGAACACTTGGCAAGGTAAATTTGTCCATCTCTGAATCTGAATGCGGCTTTTGTGAATTCCGCACTACCTCCATGATGTTTCTTTTTGAAGTTGGGGTATTTCGCCCGACCCGCAAAGAAATTGGTGAAAGCAGTTTGGAGATTTCGCAAACCTTGTTGGAGAGGGACAGAGCTGACCTCGTTGAGAAAGTCCAACTCTTCCTCTTTCTTCCATCCAGTCAGCATCGAAGATGTCTGGGTATAGCCGATGCGCTCTTGGCGCTCATACCAACCCTGCGTTCTTTCATGGAGAGCCTTGTTGTACACCAAGCGCACACAACCCAATGTGCGGCGCAAGAGACTTTCTTGTTCCGATGTTGGGTAGAATCTGTACCGATGCGACTTTTCCATGCCTTGCATTCTAGCATCTTATTCGTAATGTGGATGCCAAGGGCCTGGCTAACAAGGAATCGAGGCGCACGGCACATCCCCGCCGTGAACGGCGAGGTTTTCCCTCGCCATATTCCGATAAAAAAATGGGAGGAGAGAACTTAATCCATCTTCCCATTTGATTTTCTGAGGAGTTTTAAGAGTTCTAATGGCTAGAACTTAGCTCTATTTATCATCTAAAGCGGCAATACCGGGGAGAACTTTGCCTTCGAGCAACTCTAAGCTGGCGCCACCCCCGGTGGAAATATGACTCATCTGCTCAGCTACGCCGACTTTTTCCACCGCCGCAACGGAATCGCCGCCGCCGATGATAGTGGTTGAGCCCTTGGCCGTGAGAGCCGCCAAACTATGGGCGATCGCCTCGGTTCCCGCTGCAAATTGATCAAACTCAAAGACTCCCATGGGGCCATTCCAGATCACCGTGGCACAATCAGCCAAGGCGTCTTCAAACACCTTGATCGAATCGGGCCCAATATCCAGACCCATCCAGCCATCGGGGATAGCCTCGACACTCACGGTTAGGGCCTTGGCATCGGGCGCAAAATTGTCAGCCACCACCACATCTGTGGGTAGGAGTAATTGCACGCCACGCTCCTTAGCCTTCGCTTCTAGGGCTTTGGCTAGTTCTAATTTGTCTTCTTCGACGAGGGATTTGCCGACATTAAGACCACGCGCCTTGTAGAAAGTGAAGATCATGCCACCGCCGATGATCAGCTTGTCACATTTTTCTAAAAGAGTTTCAATGACTCCAATTTTGCTAGACACCTTAGATCCACCGATGATCGCCGCCAGGGGACGTTTCGGGTCTTCGATGGCACTTTGCAAAAATTGCAGTTCTTTTTCGATTAAATATCCAGCCACGCAGGGGCTGAGGTAGTGGGTGATCCCTTCGGTGGAGGCGTGGGCGCGGTGAGCGGTGCCAAAGGCATCATTGACATAAAGATCGGCATTGGCCGCTAGTTGTTGGGAAAAGGCAGGGTCGTTGCTTTCTTCTTCGGCGTGGAAACGCAGGTTTTCGAGTAATGCCACCTGTCCATCGGTTAAACCGGCGATCACCTGGGTGACAGAATCGCCCACACAATCATCACACATGACCACAGGTTGTCCCAAAAGCTCCGCTAAACGTCGAGCCACGGGAGTGAGACGCATTCCTTCGACAACTTTGCCCTTGGGACGCCCAAAGTGACTGCCGAGGACAACCTTAGCGCCCTTGGCCCGTAAATCTTGAATGGTTGGCAGTGCCGCCCGAATCCGAGTGTCATCGGTAATATTACCCGCATCATCCAGGGGAACATTAAAGTCAACACGAACAAAAACGCGCTTGCCAGCAACGTCTGATTCCGATAAATTTGCGATTGATTTTTTTGGCACAGCCAATTCCTCCAGATGCTATAAATTTTTTGATATTGTTTTGCCGGGCGACATCCACCATAACAGCCATGGTCTCCAGTAAATTTTGAGACCATCATGTTCATAGGATCATGGAAAAAATTTGCTGAATTAACCAAGACCGAGGTCCGGCACAGCAAAAGCCTTCGGATGATGCTATTTACTTTGGTTTTTCCAACGGAGATCGCCCTCAAGACAATGGGATTTTACCATAAGTTCTGCCCCGACTTTGATCCCGACGCTGACTCCGGCGAGGCTAAGGATTAACCCAATTAAGGTAGGGAATTCAAATCCAAGGCCTGGGTTAGGGCCGCCACTAGGCGTTGATTTTCGGATTCCTTCCGCACCGCCACGCGGAAATAATCATCCCCAAGTTCCGCAAAACTAAGACAATCCCGAATTAAAAGCCGGTGCTGTTGGAGTAGATAGTGTTGAAGCCGAGTAGCCGCTATTTTTGTTTTAATTAGTAAAAAATTAGCCCGACTGGGTCTAGGACTGAGTCCTGGAATATTATTTAATCCTTGCCATAATTTGGCGCGGGTTGGGGGCAACCAATCCCAGGTTTGGGCTTCAAAATCTTTGTCCCCCAAGGCGGCGATCGCCGCGGCTTCTGCCAAAACATTGACGGGCCAGGGGTCGCGCCAGGACTGCCATTGTCGCAATAGGGCTGGATTGGCCAAGGCGTAGCCCAATCGTAGACCGGGTAAGCTATGAAACTTGGTCAGGGAACGCAGAATGATTAAATTGGGATATTGCTCTAGCTGGGGAATCAAGCTTTCTTGCTCCGAGGCTGGTAAAAAGTCCATAAACGCTTCATCGATGACAACCCAGGCAAACTGAGAAAGTAAGGGTAAAATCTCGTCACGACGTAGCAAATGTCCCGTAGGATTGTGGGGATTGTTGAGAATCAAGCTCCGCTGGGGACTACCCAGGCTCAGGAGCTGAGACAAGGGAAAGGGCTGAGTCACTTCCCAGACGCAGGGGCTAATTTCCCCCCCAACTCCCTTAATCGTCCGAAAATAATCACTAAAGGCCGGTATGACTAGCACCGTTGCAGTCTCGCTAGCAAGGGTCCTTCCGGCCAGGGTCAATAGTTCGGCAGAGCCATTCCCCGGTAAAACCCGATCCGGGTCAACGCCATGGTGCTGGGCCAGGGCCTGACGCAGAGCGCCATAGTCGGGGTCGGGATAATGACATAACTGGGGAAATGCCCTTTGAATCGCCTCAATAACCGGGGCACTAGGGCCGAGGGGATTAATACTGGCGGAAAAGTCCAGTAACGAAAAAGCTGGACAGCCTGCCACGGTCGCTGCCCAAGCTAAATTTCCGCCGTGGTTTGGCTGATTCACTAGGCCACCGCGTTGGCTAGGGAGCAACTTTTTCTTTGAACATTTTCCCTGCGGAAAATGCAGGAACCTTGGTGGCAGGAATAATCATTTTTTCGTTGGTCTTGGGGTTGCGACCTTCTCGTTCTTTGCGTTCCCGGGCTTCAAAGGAACCAAATCCCACCAGGGTCACTTTATCCCCTTCGGAAACGGCTTCCATGATAGCGTCGATCGCCGCGGTAATGACGGCATCTGCTTGCTTTTTGGTGACAGATGCTTTCTCCGCAACGGCATGAACTAGTTCGCCTTTATTCATTGTAGTCTCCTTAATAGTTGGTCTAAATACAAAATAGATGTTTAGGCTTGAAAAACTCCCAGGGGCAATCTGAATCTGGAAGCGTTAGCAACGAATCTTTTGCGGAGGATTTTATCGAACTCAATCGCTGAAATCCTGACAGAATCGCTGTTTCAATGCCTTATTCTAAGCCCTCGTTGTTGAATTTGGATCATTTCTAGGGGGAATTTTGTCTCCTATTGGACGATTTTTAACGTTTTTGTTACTTTGACGCCGATAACCACTAACTATGCTCGTTTAAGTTTAGGGATTATGATTTAGGTACAAAGCGAGCCAATCCTTATGCTATCAGGGGTCTAGCCCTAGCCAGTCAATTCCTTAAACTTGGCTGAGCCAGGTAATTGCCAAACGAATCCACTCTTCCACCGATGGGGCCTCTAGAAACCCTTTGTCTTGACTCAAGGCGGCGATCGCCTGATTAATTTCCGTTTCGCTGTATCCCAGGGCCAGGAGTGTCAATTCTAGGTCTTCTAGCCGGCTGGCATCGAGGGACATTTCAGCACTGAGAGTCTGCAAGCCCAGGGCATTTCGCCATTGCGACAGTTTCTCTTTCAGTTCCAGGGCCAGACGTTCAGCGGTTTTTTTGCCCACACCGGGGGTTTTACTGAGTTGATTAATATTACCGGTAACCACCGCTTGCACCAATCCTTCTAGACCCAGGGTATCAATTAAGGCGATCGCCAGTTGGGCCCCAATGCCCGAGACACTGATTAATTGAATAAACAGGTCCCGCTCGGCTTGGGTGCTAAAGCCAAACAAAAAGGGCTGTTCATCCCGGATTTGTAAACTCGTAAACACCTGAATCAGGGAGGGCGATTCTGAGGAGAAACCTTGGGCAAAACCTTGACTGACTTGGATTTCATAGCCCATCTGATTGACTTCCAAAATCAACATAAAGCGATTTTGGGCATTTCTTTCTAGGGATACTGGCTGGCCCCTTAAAAATTGAATCATTATCTAGCCATAGTTGAACGCAAAGCCTCTCCAGAATAACTCTTGATTTAGCATTTGCTCCTCGGCGGGAAACCACCAAGACCGCAGTAGACCCAGCGTGCGCCTTAACTTCTGCACACATCATGCTCTTTCTTCAAGAGAAGAAATCAACCAATTACAGTAATTAGTATTTAAAGTTTCTAATTTAAGTTCGGCTATACACGGAATTTTATAGGGGTGTAGATTTTGAATAGTTTGTTCCAATTTTGAGGAAAAATCTGATTTTGTCTTTAGGATCAAAATACACTCCGTGGAGCATTCTATCTGCCCTTGCCAATAGTAAAGAGATTTCGTGGTTGGTATGATGTTGGCACAACCTATTAAGCCTTGTTCTAAAAGAGCATGGGCGATTTGATTTGCACTATCTTCATCCGGCGTAGTAACA
The DNA here is from genome assembly GCA_041750255.1 of Synechocystis sp. Taxonomy (GTDB): domain Bacteria; phylum Cyanobacteriota; class Cyanobacteriia; order Cyanobacteriales; family Microcystaceae; genus Synechocystis. Next base: position 23,280 of record JBGSZT010000005.1, on the reverse strand, counting down.
TAAAAAAAAGAAATCTCGATAGTCATAGTGATTTCATATAAGGATTTGAAGTTTTATCTAAACGTTGGGTCGTCGAACGAACTTTTTTTTGGTTTGGTCGTTATTGGCGTTTAAGTAGAGACTATCAATACTTATCCACCACTAATGAGACAGTCCTCTATGTTGCCATGATAAACATCATGCCCCGTTACCTTGCTTAAAACTTTTCAAATTATCGATGATCGCCAAAGTCCTTGGTAAACATCGCCCTACAGATTGTGAAAATTGCCACAATTCCTATAAAACCTGGGCCCGTAACCAGGCAACGGGAATATAAAGTAGTTTCTTGGGAGTGGAAACAAAAGCCCGTTGATTGAAAACATTATAGTTATTGGCTTCAATAACATCCAAAATACCTTGGTAAAGCATTAAGGCCGTCCAGACGGGCCAGCGTGAATCTCGATTTAGGGCACCAATCCCCCGCTCTGCATCTTCAAAATACTGTCGGGCGCGTTGGATTTGAAATTTCATTAGAGCTTGCCAACGCTCGTCATTAACGCTGTTAAATAAATCCTGTTCAGTGTAGTCAAAGCGGGCTAAATCTTCTAGGGGTAAATAAATTCGTCCGCGTTGGGTGTCTTCCCCCACATCTCGCAAAATATTGGTGAGTTGATTGGCCATGCCCAAGGCGATCGCTTCTTTTTGGGGAATATAAACCGTATCGAGTTGCCAGGGCGCTTGGGTCGCATTGATTTCGAAGCCTAACACGGCGCTGGACATGAGGCCAACGGTTCCCGCCACACGGTAGCAATAGAGGCTCAACTCTTCAAAGGTTTTGTAGCGACTGCGATAGAGGTCCATGCGCTGACCCGCAATCATATCCCGAAAGGGCTGAATATCCAGGGGAAATTGCTCTAGGGTATCCACCAGGGCAATATCGGCATCATCCTGGGGATGTCCCGCAAAGACTGACTCCAATCGCTGTTCCCACTGATCTAGGGTTTCGGGGGTGGTGGTATCGGCTTCGGGGCCATCCACCAATTCATCGGTGCGACGGCACCAAAGATAAATTGCCCAAATGGCTCTGCGTTTGGCTAGGGGCATTAACAGCGTACCCAAATAAAACGTTTTGGCGTACTGGGCTGTGACCTGACGACAGATTTCGTAAGCGTCATCAACAGAAGCCATAGGGTTAGGGCGCGCGGCGGGGGTCGGTTTGGGCAGTTGTAGCATTAAAGACGAGCGGGAGGCACAGGCGAGTAACCCAGCCGAATTGCTGGTAACTGCGCGTTTAGAAGAGGTTTGACCATTAACCATTTAGCATTGTCGCATTCTAGATGTTTTTTGTCAGTGCTTCCCCACTTAAAGGGTTAAGAAAGTTGCCCCCTAGTTCACACTGATCGTTTCAACCTGGGGCTGAGGTAGGGAGGGGATATGGTCAATGGCGATCACCTGGGCACATTGTTTACCCGAAAGCACCGCACCTTCCATACTTCCTAGGTATTTTTGCATGGTAAAGTCCCCTGCTAAATAAAAATTAGAAATAGAGGTGCGTTGGTCGGGGCGACAGGCCTGACGACCAGGGGTTGCTTTATAGACTGAGCGCGGGGTTTTGACCACATGGGATTTCCGCAGTTTTGCCGGATTTTCGCTGCTGAAGTGCTGGGGGAAGAGTTTTTCGAGTTCCGCGAGGGTAGCGGCAATAATCTCCTCATCGGATTTGCTGATCCAGTCCTGGGCGGGGGCAAGCACCAATTCCAACATGGAACGCTCCGGGTCACTGTATTCCCGGCAGGTATTGCTCATGTCGGCGTAGACGCTCAACAATGGCGATCGAGAAAAAAGTAAATGGTCAATATCAGTGAGTTTGCGGTCAAACCAAAGATGTACATTAATCACAGGCACGCCTTCTAAGCCTTCAATTTGATTAAACTCAGGGCGATCGCGCCAGGCGCTAGGAACCATGGTTTTGAGCGCATCGACGGGCACGGCAGAAATGTATAAATCCGCCATTACCACCTCGTCTTCTGCACCCTCTAGACCCCGGATCAAAAAGCCTTTGACTGAGCCATCTTCGTTTAAAAGAATCTCTTTGAGGGGGGCATTGAGTCGAACGTCACCGCCACGTTCAGTGATGTAATCGACAAGGGGTTGGCAGAGTCGTTCCGTGGGGGAGCCGTCTAGAAACGCCATTTTAGAGCCAGATTTTTCCTGGAGGAAGCGGTTCAAGGCGGTGAGTAGAATAGTGGCGGATATTTCATCGGGATTGATGAAATTCAAGGCCTTGGCCATGGCAATGAAGACTTCTTTTTCTACCCGGGGCGGAATATTTTGTTTTTCCATCCACTCCGACCAGGTGTATTCGTCCATGGCTTCCACGTAGCTCTGTCCTTGGACAATGGCGGGCAGTAGTCCCAGACCAAATTTGATTTTTTCGGGCCAGGTGAGCATATCGTTATTCCGTAAGATCGCTACGAGTCCATTGATGGGAGCGGGGATATCCGGAAAATCGAAGCGAGAATAGGTGCCGGGTTGCTCCGGTTGATTGAAAATCATCGTGTGTTCTTTCCACTGGAGCCGGTCTTCAATGCCCAATTCTTTAAAAAGTTGGAGCATGTTAGGGTAAGCACCAAAAAAGATGTGCAACCCGGTCTCGTACCAGTCGCCCTCTTCATCTTTCCAGGCGGCAACTTTGCCCCCCAAGACATCTCGACGTTCTAGGACAATCGGGGTAAATCCGCTATCGGCTAAGTATTTGGCACAGGACAAACCGGCTAATCCGGCTCCGGCGATCACAACGCGCATGGATAGTTTCTCGCTTCTGGGGAACGTTTACAACACTAAAAAAATATTATACGTTACATTTCGTAATATTTCCTTCATTTTTGATGCCGACCAGGGGTCTTTTGGGTCAGTCAAAGAATTTTACGCCCCGTTAATAGCTCCCTAACTTCGAGCATAGCGGAATAGGTGGGAATAATATGAAGTATTTCTTCATTTTTGGTCTTTTCTAGGGCGATTTTAACAGCATTTGCTAAATCTGGCTCCACAATTAGTTCAAAATTAGAATCCTCGCGGTTTAATGCCTGCTGGCTATACTCCAGTCGCAGGGCCATGTCATAGAGGCGATCGCCACTGACAATAAAAGTGCCGCCCTGTTGCACTAACTTTTCGGTGTCCACGTCCCAAATCCAAGAAACATCGGTGCCGTCGGGAATACGGTCATTGAGTACCAATAGGGTTGTCGGTGCCAGCCCCTGGGCTTTGATGTCCGTCACGGCTCGAATCGTTTCATTCATACCCACCGGGTTTTTGGATAGCAAAATACGAATATGCTTGCCCCCGATGGTCAATTCTTCAGCCCGACCAAAGGCGGCTTTGAAAGTTTTAATTTGACTAAAAATCTGCTCGGTTTGAATCCCTAATTCCTGGGCTACCAGTCCGGCGGCCAAGGTATTGTATTTGTTATAAACACCAATCAAAATTTGGGGCCACTCGCTACTGTGGAACGCCGGTTGACTTTTGCGAAAGCCACAACTAGGGCAGTGAAAATCCCCTAAATGAGACAAGTAAACGCCTTGATAGTCTAAGGGTGTACCACAGCGCGGACAATAAATCGAATCGACGGCATGGGGAATTTCATCAAGGTATAAATTTGGCTCCGCCAAGCCAAAATAGCGGACGGTTTGCTGCAGTTGTTGTCCTAGGTGGGACAGGGTCGGATCATCGGCATTAATCACCACCAGGGTGTCCGGGGATAAAGCGGCGATCGCCGCTTGCCAGTGTTGACTAATACTATCCACTTCCCCGTAGCGGTCGAGCTGGTCTCGAAAAAGATTTAAGGCCAAAATAACGCGGGGCTGGCAATCTTTAGCCACCAGGGGTAAAACATTTTCATCTACTTCTAGAATGGCAAAATCTACTTTCAATTGACCAATTAAATTGGTATCCGATAGGAGGGCAGTGATCAAGCCATTGACCAAATTAGCGCCGGTGGCATTGTGGGTAACCCGAAAACCCTGGGCATCTAAAATTGTCCGCAACAACAGCGAAGTCGTGGTTTTGCCATTGGTTCCGACCACTAGGATCACCCCTTCTTTGACCTGCTGAGCCAGGAGGGATAGCAAGCGGGGATGAAGACGACGGGCAATCTCGCCGGGGAGAACACTCGCCGCCCCCAGTTGTAAGCGTTTAACGATCGCCGTCACTGTTTTGGCGACTCCCACGGCAATCCCTAGGCGAATTCTGTCCAGGAGCGAAATTTTACCCATCTTTTGCATCTAAACTATTGAATCTTTAATCCACCAATTTACTGGCAAAGGCCGCCGAGTTGGCAATTTAGGCGATCTTGAGCGCATAGACCACAATCCCTAATCGGCGATCGTCGGGGGAATCGCTAATTTCTGAGGGTTGGAAGGAATTGAGTGTAGAAATTTTGAAGGTTAAAATCTGTTCCTGCTCCCTCACTTGCTCCAATATCGCTGGAGGGAGAGCTAGCTTAATGGTTTGGCGATGGGACAACTCAAACTCAGCGATCAAAATCAAGTCTTGCCAAATTTGAACCGTGGCGTCTCTGCCGCCGGAACTAGCCTCCATCACCCAGTAGCTTGCTGTGGGCGGCACTCTTAGAGAAACAAGGGCATTATCCTGGGTCCAGCGGAAATGGGGCGGCTCATTTTCTAGAGCGTGCCAGCCTTCGCCTAGTTGAATCTCTTCACCCTGGCCCATGGCGATCGCCGAGGTGATCGCTCGGTTGGCAGACCCCCAGAGATGACTGTAGAGCCAGCCTGGATAACGGGGGTAGCTCGGTTCTGGCTGCGCCTGGCAAAGGGCAAAAAGATTATCACGATAGCTCTGAAATGAGCCGAATTGAGTCAAAAATTGCATCCAAGCTGGGCTGGGATAGACATCATCGACGATTATTTCCACATCAAAGCGATGAAGTTCTAGGAGATCCAAGAGTTCAGAGGGGGTAAATTCTCGATTGTGACGACCATAGACGCCGTAGCCAGAATAGGCGTGTTGGAAATTCTTGCCGTTGAGAAGTAACAAGGCATTTTTGAGGCTGGCAATATTTGGAGTAGTGAGGAGTAGGTAACCTCCTGGCTTGAGAATACGATGAATTTCCGCCAGCATCCAGCTAGGATTCATGACTAAATGTTCTAAAATTTCACAAGATAGTACTATATCAAAGGATTTGTCTGCAAAGGGATAGAGGTCTGTTTCTAGGTTAAAAAGTGGGTAGGTATATTCATGGGATTCTTGGTAACGTTGGCTGTTAATGATCGTAGTTTCAGTGCCGCCGGTGGGGGAACGATAGTCGCCAAAAAAATTGGCGGTACTGACCCTATAGCCCAAATATTTTTGGATCAAAAAGGTCATGAAATAGGGAGAAGCCCCTAGTTCTAAAACCTCAATATTTCCCGTTAATTTGGGGAGTAATTCTACGGTTTTACGAACACGGACTAAATGATAATCCAGGTATTCTTGTCCCTCCTGGGGACGACCTAGTTGTTCAAACATATCAAAACTACTGAGGTAGTCTCGAAGCTCTGCATCGGGGGGAAGGAAATGAGGTGCCATGGAAATTTAAAGAATAGGGAACGTTGCTAGGAGGGTTTGGGCAATTCTGAGGGCGGCTCCCGGCGGGCCGAGGCGTTGTCGTCCGTTCATGGCTAGGCGCTCTAATTTTGGGGAGTCTTGCAAAAGTATGGCTAGGGTTTCAGCTACTTGCTTCGGGTGTTCCACAAGGGTCACCGATTCTCCTAAAAGATGGGTTTGACGCCGGGCAAAGGTACGGTTAAATTGCGGACCTTTGCCAATGATACTCACTACCGGTTTTCCCAGGCCCACAAACTGTTCGGTAGCCGTCCCCGCCATGGCGATCGCCGCCTGGGCCTGGTGCAAAAATTCTGGATAAAAATGTTGACCCAATATTAAATCGGTTTGACCTTTTTTAAATGCTTTGCCCTGGGGATCATCGACGGGACTAGTAGACCAATGATTTTCTTCTAATCCTTGAATAAATGAGTCCAGGGGTAAACTCGGGGCGATGGCCGCTAAAACTCTGAGGGATGGAAAAAATGGCTTAGCCAGAATCTCGTCTAGGGCTTCCAGGATTAACTTCCAATTTTGAGTGGCCTCCGGTAGCCGAGACCCGGGCAAAAGTAGTAAGGTTAAGGACTCCTGGCCATAGACCTCATTTTCAGGCACCAGACCATCCATCATCGGGTTACCCAGGTCGTAACTTTTGATGCCTTGGGTCTGCAAAGTTTGATGGGTTAGGCGATCGCGGGGAAACACCGCCAGACAACGCCGATATTTCATCAACCATTGTTCCCAGGGATAATACACAGACCCCAACCATTGATCGCCGAGGGTCGCGGAGGCAAGCCACCCCTGGTGATCCCGCAGATAATAGTCAGACTTAGCCGTTCCTACAAAGGCGTAGTCCAGTCCACTCAGCCAGGCTAAGCCCAGCGGCACGATATCCCCCACCGCCAAAATAGTTCCCCCCGTGCGACTCCAAACGGCGATCGCCTGATATTGAGCCGAGGTTAAACCTAATAATCCTCCCCGCAGGTCGCGCCAAAATTCCCGGGCATCCATATTCAGGAACCCCCCGGATGGCAAGGTTTTAGCTGGGCCTAACAACGGAATACCACGACGTTGATAGCCATGGCCTTCCCCGACAAGGGGTAAGGCCTTAATTTCAAGGCTGGGCGCCAGGGCCTGGAGTTGCCCAATGATTTTGATGGCAATGACATCTTCCCCATGACCATTACTAATAACCAACAGCTTGGGGATCATGGGGCAGGACTAATCTCTGACGGAACTAGTGGCGTCATCTGAGGTCTGGGTCAAGGGTTGGAGATGGTTAACCCCGTTGGGGCTAGAGGGGGGAATGCCTTTGATGGCAATTAAGGACTCCATCACTTTTTTGACCACCGGGGCCGCGACAGTTCCGCCAAAGGTATTGGCTCCCTGGGGTTCATCAAACACCGCCGCCACGACATAGCGCGGTTTCTCCACCGGCAGGATCGCCACGAAGCTGGTGATTTTAGCGTTGGGGAGATATCCACCGCGAGGCCCCGCCTTTTGAGCAGTGCCGGTTTTACCTCCAATGCGGTAACCCTTGATATAGGCGGCTTTACCCGTGCCTCCATCCACTACCGCTTCCATCATTTTGACCACGGCTTGGGCATTTTCGGGACGAAAAACAGTTTTAACCGGATAGTCAGGTTGCCAGTGCAGATTGTAGCGGGCATCCACAAGACCTTTCACCACATGGGGCGTCACTAGCCGTCCGCCATTGGCTAGGGCGGCTTGGAGTTGCACTAATTTAATGGGAGTGAGGGAAAATCCTTGACCGAAGGCTGCCGTTGCCGGTTCAATGACCTGGGAGGTAAATTCTTTTTGGGATTTGAGATAATTGGCAACTTCTCCGGGTAAATCAATGCCGGTTTTTTTATCTAGGCCCACTTCCTGCATCGCATGGTAATAACGTTCTGGTGTGAGTTTTCGCATGATCGCCACCATGCCAACGTTGCTAGAGGAACGGATTACTTCTGTAATGCTAATGACTCCGCCGCCGGATTTACTGGCATTAAAAATAGTCCAAGGGCCGACTTTGACCGAACCGGGATCGGAGACTCGATCATTGGGCTGAATTGCTTTTTCATCCAAGGCGATCGCCACGTTGATCGGTTTAAAGGTAGAGCCAGGCTCGTAGAGGTCGCTGACCGTCCAATTCTTGAAATACTCTACCTTGTATTTATAGTACTCATTTGGGTTAAAGGTGGGCTCATTGACCATGGCCACAATCGACCCATCTTCGACATCCATGACTAGCACCGATGCCCGCTTGGCCTTATATTTTTTAACCTGCTCCCTCAAAATTTCGCGGGTTGCCCTTTGTAGGCGCATATCTAGGGTTAATTGCAATTGCCAATCGTTGGACTGCAAAAGATCCTGAGGAATTGAGGTGGGTAAAAGTGTCCCATTCCCGGCCCGTCGGATGGAGAAACTGAGGGCGTTACGTTCCAAGATTTGTTTTTGACTGCGTTCGATCCCCGCCTGTCCTCGGTGATCCCCGTCCACGTAGCCAACAATTTCCGCCGCCATTTCGTCCTGGGGATAAAATCTTGCATACTGTTTTTCCAGGTCTAGCCCACTCAGTCCTAGATCCTGAATTTTCGTGGCTTGGGATTCGCTCAATCGGGTGGCTACCTTGATTCCCGTGTCCTGCTGGTCAAAGCGTTTGAGTAATTCGCTGGCGGTGGTGTTGCCTAAAATGGAAGCTAATTGTTCGGCGGTATAGGTTTTTGGGTCTGGAACCTCCGTAGTTGCCTTAAATAATTTGGGGTGGACATAGAGTACATACATCAAGCGGTCTGTTGCCATAACATTCCCGAGGCTATCCACGATGGAGCGCCGGGGAATATAGGGTTGCAAGCTAGTCGCCTGCTGGGATTGCGCTTGTTTTTGGAGTGACTCTGCCTGAACCACTTGCAACTGATAAAGCCGATAGGCAAGCCCTAAAATGCCCAGAAAAAGTACGAACCACACCATTAATAAACGATTGGTGGGCAGGGAGGAGGATTTAGCCTTTTTTCGAGGCTTGGCAGCAACAGTTTGGGGCGGCGTTAACCTAGCCCCCTTGACACGTCGGGGGCGAACAAGAGCTAATTTGGCGCGGGAGGGGGTCATGGGCAGACCAACAGTAGGTAAAAAGAGGAATTAAGCCTCATTTAATCATTTATACAGGGGGATGCCGGTTAATACCAAATGTTAGCTCTCCCATCTGGCGATCGCCTTAATAGGCAACAGGTTTTTGGGCAAGAAATAGAGATACAGAGGAAGCGGGGGCTGGGGTGGCAACGCCTTGGGGAAGAGAAGAACTCGCCGGCAAAAAAATATTTTGTTGGGGAGAGGACTTAACCAAACCAGAATTAGGCTTTTCTGCTTGTTGAGCCAACTGATGCTTTAGGGATTCGGTATTAGCAATGAGTTGACGCTCGGTTTGTTGTAGGGTTTTGAGCTTGGCAAACTCGCGGCTCCACTGGATGGGGGTGTAGACGGTCAAACCATAGAGGGTTAAAGCCATCCCCACCAAGCCCAGGGTGGCCCAGGAGGTGGTTTTTTGAAAGGAAATTAAGACTTGAAGACCAGTAGGTAAGGGATTTTGGCTAAAAACAGGAGAGGATTCTAGGGTGATTGTCGCATTCTCCATTGCCAAGGGAATCGACTCGCCCAAATTGCGACGTTGTCGAGATTTTCTGGGACGGGATGTGCGGGGTGCATTAAAAAAACGTTCGGGAAGTGCAGTCATAGCGCAGTCAGTTCTCGATAAAAAAGTATTGTTGATAACAAAATGAGGATTTCTTTGGCAACAACCCCGATCATTATTTCCTAAGTCGGTGGTTGTCAGGGGGTTTGTTCCCGATTATTTATATTTTTCTCCCTAACAAGTAGACTGATTTTGATGAGCAATATTGAGAAAGTTTAAGGAGAGATTAACTATTTATATCAGAGCAATGAAATCTATGCAAAGCTAGTTTCCCTAAAAATCTCATATCCTCATCGTGAAATACTCAGACTTGATTATTACCTAAAGGGGCCAGTGATTCAAGATTATGGCGATCGCCTGGTGGGTAATGGGGAGACTATCAATCACCATGGCCAAACACAACAACATCAGGTATAAAATCGAGAATTTGAACAGTGAGCGGGCGGTCTCTTTATCCGTGGGGCTTTGTTTTAGATCCCAAGTCTTTTGCACAAACTTGATCCCCAGCCCTAGGGCGATCGCCCCGTAGAAATAACCCAAGCTATGGAAGGGATAGACCAGCAACAGGGTCAGGGGCACCACCATCAGGGTATAGACCCAAATCTGACGCACCGTGGCTTCTTCTCCGGCTACCACCGGCAACATCGGCACATTAACCTGGGCATAGTCCTCTTGGATCATCAAGGCTAAGGCCCAAAAATGGGGCGGAGTCCAGAGAAAAATAATCAAAAATAACAACCAAGGAGTCCAGCTCAGATCCCCGGTCACGGCTGCCCAACCCACGAGGGGCGGAATAGAACCGGCCGCGCCACCAATGACAATATTTTGAGTCGTGTGGCGTTTGAGGAAATGCGTGTAAATCACCATATAAAAGGCGATCCCCGACAGAGCGAGGAGCCCGCTGAGGACGTTAACCCAGGTCGCAAACAAGACAAATGAGAGCAGACCCAGGGCGATGGCAAAAATTAAGGCGTGACGCGGCTGAACCCGACCGGAGGGAATGGGGCGTGCCCGCGTGCGGAGCATTTCATAATCAATATCTTGGTCGTAGATGCAGTTCAAGGTCTGGGCCGAAGCCGCTGCCAAGGTTCCCCCCAGCAAGGTAATCATCAGTTTAAAAAAATTCACCCGTCCTTCGGAGGCGATCCACATTGAGGCGGAGGTGGTAATGAGCAGTAAGGGAATAATCCGGGGCTTCGTCAGTTGATAATAACTTTTGAGCACGGCTAGGACACTGTCATGACGAGGCTCGAGATTGGTCGTAGTAATCATTGTGAAATGCTTGAGTAGAAAATGAAGGAGTCCAAAAAACTCCGTAAACACCGATGGTTAATCAGTTTAGGCGGGGTCTAAGCCATGGCTCTGGGTCACAATCGTCCGCTCTAGGCAGCGATCGCCAGCGTAATCCCGCACAGAAAAAACAAAAAATACCACTAACACCCCCCATAAACTGGCCCCGACCAGATGATGGGCAACGGTCAGAGGTTCCACTTGGAGATGTAGTTTGAGGGTAGCGACCCCTAGCAGAATTTGTAGGCCTAGCAAGCCGAGGGCAGTGATGGCCAGTTGACGTAAACGAGGGTTAAGTGCCGGAGTTCGTAGGGCCCAGCCTGCCGTGAGCAATACTCCTAGGCTGGCGGGGATCACGCCCAGTAAATGACTATTCATAACCTGACACAGGGGTGTCCCCAGGACTGCCAGGCATTGATGAGCAGCCCAGCGCGAGCCGACAAGTCCACCCAAAAGGCATTGGACATAAAGACAAATGCTTGTAAGTACACTAAGGGGTCTGAGAAAATTGGCGGTTTGATGCCCGTTGTAGGGGCTAAGTAGACTGCCAATAATTAGAAGCGATGCAAAATAAAGCAGGGCTGTGCCTAAATGAGCGGTGACAATATCAAAGCGGAGCAGTTGCAGAACGGTGAGGCCTCCTAGGGCTCCCTGGAGAAAAATTAGGGCTAGGGTCCCCAGGGCCGACCAGGGCAACCAACGTGGTAGGAAAGCACGGTACCAGTAGGTCAAAGCGACAAAAAGAAGGGTACTGAGCCCGATCACGGCGGCATCTAGGCGATGAAACCATTCTAAAAATACCCGTAGGTTCATTTGTTGAGTCGGAACCCATTGACCATAGCATAGGGGCCAATCGGGGCAAGCAAGTCCTGCATTCATGACCCGGGTGGCACTGCCCACCGCCATTAGTAATAGGGTGGCGATCGCCAACTTCCAGACCAAACGTCGGATCCAGGTCTGGACTCGTAGCGGGTCTAGCTCAACCCCTTGCCGCATCGTTGACTCAGTCATAGCGTTAAAATTGCTCTTGATATCAAGTTCCGTAACAAAATTAAAAGGCAAATGCTTGCAAATCAGTAAACACTTGCGTCAGATTCTAACTAAGACTGGCTTCCCTGCGGTAGCCTGATTTGGCTAATGTGCCAGATTCTTTAGATTTAATTTAGGATTACGCCTCAAAAACTTTCCGGCGATGCCCTAGGCACGCTTCGCACCCACCAATCTTACCCCCTTTTCCTGGAGGAAATAACGTTGTCCCTAGCTCATCCCGCCGAATTTGCCCGGACTCCTCTCTTTGCCCTAACCCAAGCAGAGGGAGCAAAAATGACTCAGTTTGCGGGTTGGGAAATGCCCGTGCAATTTTCGGGATTAAAACAAGAGCACTTTGCCGTGCGCCAGCAGGTGGGGATGTTTGATATTTCCCACATGGGCAAGTTTGTTCTGCAAGGGCAAGGCGTCATCCAAACCCTAGACAACTTAGTTCCCACGGATTTAAGCACACTAAGCCCGGGTCAGGCTCAATATTCTGTTTTGTTGAATCCGCAAGCGGGGATCATTGACGACATTATTATTTATAACCAAGGACTCACCTCCGAAGGCGATGAACGGGTTACATTAATTGTCAATGCCGCCACGGCCGCCAAGGATAAACAGTGGTTGCTAGACTGTGCTCCCTCTCTAACCTTGACCGATTATTCCCAGGAATTGGTCTTGATTGCGCTTCAGGGTCCCTTGGCGGAAAAAACGTTACAGGAGTTGGTGGCGACTAATTTACAGACCCTACCCGCCTTTGCTCATCAAGAAACTACCCTACTGGGGGAATCTGTTTTTGTTGCCCGTACCGGTTATACCGGCGAAGATGGCTTTGAAATTATGCTCTCAATCGCCGCTGGGCAAGCCCTTTGGCAAGCATTGATCGAGCATGGGGTGACCCCCTGTGGCTTGGGAGCCCGCGACACCCTCCGCCTCGAAGCCGCCCTCGGGCTCTACGGTCAAGATATGGATGAGCAAACCACGCCCCTAGAGGCCGGCCTGGGCTGGCTAGTGCATTTAGACCGCAAAGGCGATTTCATCGGACGAATTATTTTAGACCAGCAAAAACGTCAGGGGGTCAAGCGTCGTTTGGTGGCCCTAGAAATGCAAGACCGGGCCATCGCCCGCCATGGTTATCCCGTCAGTGTTGAAGGGCGATCGGTGGGGATCATCACCAGCGGCACTCTCTCTCCGACCCTTAATCAGGCGATCGCCCTAGCCTATGTACCCAGCGATTACGCCAACCTCGGGCAGAATCTAGCCGTGGAAGTCCGAGGCAAACTCCATCCCGCCCGGGTGGTCAAAAAGCCCTTTTACCGCAGACCTCAGTGATCACAAATAAATTTCCATCACGTAGTTGATAAACAGCTCTCCCCGACACCTTACCACTTGTTGTTTGACCAGGGAAAATCCCTGGCGTTGGAAAAACGGCAGAGCCGTGATGCTAGTTTCCGTAAATAGGCGAGGGAGGGACAAAGCCAGGGCTTTTGCCTTAATCGCTCTATAAATGGCGGTACCAACGCCGCATCCTTGGAAATCTTTGTGGCTATAGAAGCAGTCAATGTGACCATGGGGTTCTAGTTCCCCGAAGCCAATAATTACATTATTTTCCTCCGCAACGTAGGTATATCGACTCGAACAAATTTGAGCCCAATTTCTAAAGTACAAATCATCGGGAGCCCATGCTTTTAGCTGATTGGAACTGTAGTCCCGACGATTGATCGTGCGGATAGTTTCGTAAAATAACCGGGCGATCTGGTCGGTATCCTCATCTCGAAATAAACGTATTATTCGCATAGAAGGTTGAGAAAATTGCCAATTTTGAGTTTAAGCTAAAGGCTGTGGTATTTTTTGGGTAAAACCATGACCCCATCCCCCTCCGTTGGCTGGTTTCGTCAAATTCAAGGGCAAATTGAAGCCGCACCGCGTCCCCAAACTGAAGAATCTCAACTTTTTCGTGTCCTCGTCCAATTGATGGTCATCGTCGGCATTGTAGCGACGGATATCGCCGCCCAAACGAACTGGAGTATTTGGGCAATTCCCCTCAGTATTATCGGGGCCATTTCGAGCTGGCATCGGCGCCATCAACGCAATATTACCCTCAAGTTTGTACTGGCGATCGCCATGTTGGGGGTGTTATTTGCTTTTTTAAGCAATTTGGTGGTGAATCTCAACGATAGTCGCATTGCCCTGGCGGGCCTACTGGTGCAACTCCAAGTGCTCCATAGTTTTGATCTGCCCCGGCGCAAGGATCTGGGCTATTCCATGGTAATTGGCTTGATTTTACTAGGGGTCGCGGGGACGGTGTCTCAAACCATGACCTTTGCTCCTTGGTTGGTGCTTTTTTTAGCGGTGGCATTACCCGCCCTTGTGCTGGATTATCGCTCGCGCCTCGGACTTGAGGCGATCGACCGGCGCTTAGGCTGGTTTAGCCCCAAGACTCAATCTCCCGCAAAGGGAGCCAATGGACGCTATTCTCCCCTGCGTCCCAAGCGATTGGCGGTTATTTTAGCCCTGACCCTAGGGTTAGGTTTGGTGTTGTTTACCCTGATGCCCCGTCTGCCGAGCTATCAGCTCCAGACCTTTCCGGTGAGTGGTCCAGAATCCACCAAAAATCAAGAATTTGACTCAGAAAATCAAACCATCATCAATCCGGGCTATGTCAACCCCGGTCGAGGCGGAGAAGGGGGCGGCTCCGGTACCAGCCCAGTCCAGGGGCAAGGTGCCTTGGATGATACGGTTTACTACGGATTTAATAGTCGCATCAATCAAAATCTCCGCGGTGAGATGACCAAGCAATTGGTGTTACGGGTGCGCTCCCAGGCGGAAGGGTTTTGGCGGGCCCTAGCCTTTGATCATTACACCGGCCAAGGGTGGGAGATTAGCAATAATGACGACATCAGTAAAATTCGGCGATCGCCCTGGTCCTACCGTTTTAATTTAGACAGTACCACGAGTCAAATACCTACCCGGTCGGTGATCCAGACCTATACCGCCGTTATGGATTTGCCCAATGTCATCCCCAACCTGTATTCAGCTAAATATCTCTATTTTCCGACCAAGGAAGTGGGGCTAGACCGCAATGGCAGTCTCCGATCGCCGGTGGGATTAGTCGAAGGTTTGACCTATACGGTGATTTCCAATGTCCCCTATCGAGACCGGACACTACTACGTCAGGCTTCCCCCAACTACCGTCCTGGGATTCAAAAAAAATATTTACAACTGGATCCCGAGGTTAAAGCCAGAGTCAGAGAAACGGCGATCGCCTTACTACAAAAATCCCCCAATCGTCTGGATTCCGTCTATGAAATTTCCCTTTACCTCGCCCAGTCCCTAAAACAAAATTACCGCATTCTCACCGATATTCCCTTCCTTGAACCGGAAGAAGACCTGGTGGAAACCTTTTTATACCGGGATCAAGGGGGTTATCCCGATCACTTCTCGACTGTCCTGACGGTCATGCTCCGCTCCTTGGATATTCCGGCTCGCTTTACCGTCGGCTTTGCACCGGGACAATTCAATCCCTTCACCGGCTACTATCTAGTCCACAATACCGATGCCTTTGGCTTGACAGAGGTCTATTTTCCCAATATGGGTTGGTACACATTTGACCCCATTCCTGGGCATCCCCTCTTTCCTCCCTCCATCGAAGATTCAGAAACCTTTAGCGTCCTCAAGCAACTTTGGAGCTGGATCGCCGGTTGGTTACCTTCCCCTATCGCTAATTTTGTTAGTCTGTTGTGGACTAAAAGTATTGAAGCCTTTTTAAGTCTACTTGGCGGGCTCTGGCAACTGGTTTCAGGCAGCTTTTTGGGGGCATTATTAGGGCTGATTCTGGCGATCACCGTTGGATTTGTCAGTTGGTTGGGGTGGAACCAGGCCCGACGCTGGCTACGACAACGATATCTGGCCCATTTTCATCCCCTAGCCCGACTCTACCAAATCCTATTAATCAGTCTTAAGGAGCAAGGCTATGGTAAAGCGGCGGCCCAAACTCCCGGGGAGTATAGCCAATCCCTGCGGGAGCACCTAGAAGTGGAACAATGGAAGCTAGTTGATGAGATTATCTGTGCCTACGTCGCCTGGCGTTATGGAGAAAAAGCCCAAAATATAGACTATTTGCAACAACAATTGCAGCAACTAACCCGTAGTTTTCGCCGACAAGCCAACAAGAAATTGTTGACCTTCAAAGTTCGATAAATTTCGTTCTAGATGGTGTCCGCACTGCCAGGATGTCAGACAGTCAACCTAGCTCAATGGCGAGTGTTCGTTTAGAGTAGAGCAAGCCATCAAAGGAGATGGCGCCGATTTCTGCAAAATGGGAGGATGATAGCAGAAAAGGGAAGAGAAAAAGAAGCCTGCTTGTCCGTCTAAATTAAATAAGCTATTCTTCTATCTAAATAGTCCTTTAAAGACGCGATGTCATGCAAAATTTGATGAATCTTAGTTCAGGCGTGAGCTTGGCTCCCTTGAACCGAAAGCCCTCGTCTGAGGATATGGATCAAGCCATTCGCGATGCCGTTTTCGCCGTTGATAACCTTGACTGGCTCCAGCCCGGGGACACTGTATTTATTAAACCAGTGATTAACTCAGGCAAGCCCTACCCAGCGACGACTAGCCCTCTGGCTTTGGGAAGCATGATCCGTTTGCTTAAGGAAAAAGGAGCAGGGCGTGTCGTGGTGGGCGACATGAGCGGGGTTGGACATCTCCACCAGGGCCCTGATGGGTGCAAAGGCAGTACCCGCAGCCTAGCGAAGAGTGCTGGACTGTTGAATCCGGTTCTAGACGCGGGAGCAGAGTGGGCTTTTTTTGAAGAAGCAGGCTGGGAAAGCTTCTATGAAGAACTGCCCGCCCCAGATTCCCACTGGCAGAGGGGCATCATGCTACCTAACGTACTTCAGGAAATAGATCACATCGTGTCAATGCCACGCTGTAGCCGCCATGCCCTGCTGGGAAATACTCTTGGACTCAAGTCCGTGGTAGGCTATATGCGCTACGACACCCGTTTGGAATATCATCATGCCGCCAAGAGTATCCAAGAAAAAACCGCCGAGGCTAATACTGTTCCCAGCCTTTTGCAAAAGCAACGTCTAGTCGTTACGGCGGCAGACAAGGTGCTGGCTACTTTTGGCCCCGATCTGGGGCATGTGATCGCGCCACCCCAGGGGCTGGTCATTGCTTCCCGTTCACTGATAGCCCACGACTTGATATCCCTGGCCTGGTTGATGACCCATTGGCAGCAGGCTCCGTGGCTCAACAAACAGTTGCTTTCCGATCCGAGTAGCAACAAGTTTGTAACTAATATGGCGAACCGCGTGGTTGCTGGTGTTTTAGGTGGCTGGAAATGGGGCTTCAGTGCCCAGGCCATGGAAAATTCTCCTCTACCGAATATCTGGCGTGATCGCACCCTACAACGTGCCTTTGAACTCATGGGAGGGATACCAGATATTCAGTTGCAGCCAACCCAATCCAGCATTTCTCCGCAGCTATTAGCAGAGTTGGCCTCAGTGGTGGCTTTGCCCACAGCTACAAGAGCGGCGTAACCAAGACAACCGAGATTAATTTCCTATCAGTCTGGCAAGGTGTTCGCCTGACAGGAAAGTGATCGCCCTACTTCAGCTTATCTAAGCGGTTTGCTACTACTTGGGTCAGCTAGGGTTTTCAGGATCGGGTAAAGTAGACTGCTGCTCAATCTCTGAATCAGGGACAATGGATCGAGGTTCGATCTCTGGGTTGGGGAAGATTGATCGCTGTTCAATCCAGTAGCCGATAATCCATATCGAAACGATGGTATCCACAATCAAAACAGGAAAGTAGCCGTAGGTGTTTTCATTGGCAAAACCGCGAGAGGCTACATAGAGCAGAACCATCCAGAATTTTTCTGCAAACGAGTAGAATACGACTGGGGAACGCCAGGATTTCTTGAACGCAGCAACAACCATCACTACGCCCATAAAGCCGACCATTACGCCCCAGTGGTAGTAGAAGAAATAGTGTCCCTGATCGAAATAGTTCGATGCAAAGTTTTCGTCATAGGGAAGTCTTAATATGTTCACGATTCCCCACTCAGGGGCGATCACGTAGATAAAACAGGTAGCCGTAGCCAATCCCATGACTAAGAGCATTTTTGATAGGTAGCGAGTAAAAAACATATTGGATAAATTCTCGGTTACTTGATTGGCTTCTAAAATAGCTTTAAAAGGTTCCCTGGTCTGTCATTCAGAATGTTGTCGAACAGGGCTTTTAATTTGATCTAATGCAAACGTTGCTTAGCTACAAAAAGGATGTTCTACCCAGAGTATCCCGTCTTGATCGAAGGTTGCAATGCGATCGCTAAGTTCAACATAATTCGGGCTATAACCACCTAATCATCGGGTCTATCTTCAGTAAATTGATCCAGAGCATCTACCATTCCTTCTGAATAAGGTTCCAAGATCGTAGAGCAAACATGAAGATCGGCGATCGCTTGGGAAAACTCTTCTGAATCAGGATCAGTATTTTTAATGATTTTGATAGCATTGAGAGCTTTTTCTAATTGGGGTTGATATTCGTCCAGAAAGATTTCTAGTCGGTCAAAGGGTTTTTTATAAATTGCAGTCATCGTTTTAATCTCCTTTCTAGCTTTGCAATATTTTGGCGACAATTGGCCACCGTTTTTTCCCAATGAGCAATTAAACCTTGATCTTGGCTCTCTATAGGCTTCAATTTCTCTTTGGCAAGTTTATCTAAATGTTCTTCTAGGGCTTGATATTGTCCTACCAGTTTTTTGCGACTTTCTTTATTTTTACCCATATTTTTACCGATCCGACAAAACGCAAAGGAAAGGTATTTATTCAAAAAAATAGATTCCCTTTCCCTCTAAGAATTTTGCAAGAATTAGTGACTGGTAATGCCGTCCATAATTTTCTCCATCACCTGGTCAACTGAAAAGCTGGCCGCTTTTTGGCGCGGCGGAAACGCCACAAAAGTTGAGATAAATTGAGCCACGATGGGTTGAGCCGCTAATACTAAAGGAATATGATCAAACATCCAATCCCAATAGGTATTTGAGGTAATATCGGCACGCTCATAGGGATCGGTGCGGAGATTAAACAGTTTTGGAACTCGCAATACAACAAAGGGTTCAGCCCAGATTTGGCAAGTACCCGTTACTCGTTGCTCCATGAAAACGGTCTTCCAATGGTCATAACGTAGGGCCATTAAGTTACCATCATCACTAAAGTAAAAATATTCTAGGCGTGGGCCTTTTTCGACTTCTCCTTTGAGGTAAGGCACTAGATTATAACCATCTAGATGCACCTTAAACGTTTTATTACCTGCCTGATAACCCTTGAGTAGTTTTTCCTTAATATCGGGATCACCGGCGATCGCCACTAAAGTTGGCAACCAATCCATATGACTGACAATTTCATTGGAAATCGTACCAGGTGCAATCACACCAGGCCAGCGAATCAGTTTAGGAACCCGAAAGGCTCCTTCCCAATTCGTATTTTTTTCACTGCGAAAAGGAGTCATCCCCGCATCGGGCCAAGAATTCACGTGAGGCCCATTATCGGTACTATACATGACGAATGTATTATCGGTAATTCCCAGATCATCCAAATAATCGAGTAGTTCACCCACACATTTATCGTGGTCAATCATCACATCGTGGTATTCTGACTGCCAGCGTCCCGACTGACCCAGGCTTTCTTCTTTCGCATGGGTACGAAAGTGCATATGCGTTGTATTAAACCAGACAAAAAAGGGAATATCGGCTTTTACCTTACGATCAATAAAGTCCTTGGCTTTAGCTAAAACTTCGTCATCAATGGTTTCCATTCGCTTTTTAGTCAACGCACCTGTATCCACAATGGTTTGGGTTCCATCAGCATTCGCTTTGCAATCGAGTACACCGCGTGGGCCAAAGTTTTTCTTGAAATTAGGAAAGTCGGCAGCGGGGGGATAGTCACGAAGTTCGGGTTCTTCCTCGGCATTGAGATGATAAAGATTGCCAAAAAACTCATCAAAACCGTGATTAGTCGGCAACATTTCGTCTTTATCACCCAAATGGTTTTTGCCAAATTGCCCTGCGGCATAACCCATCGGTTTTAATAATTCGGCGATCGTGGGGTCTTCAGAACGCATTCCTAAGTTTGCTCCAGGCATCCCGACTTTACTTAAGCCTGTGCGAAAAACACATTGACCTGTAATAAACGCCGATCGCCCTGCGGTACAACTTTGTTCAGCGTAGGAATCGGTGAATAGCATTCCTTCTTTGGCAATGCGATCAATATTCGGGGTTTTGTAACCCATCAAGCCGTGAGTATAGCAACTGAGGTTCGATTGACCGATGTCATCACCCCAAATAATCAAAATATTGGGCTGTTTTGTTGCCATTGTTCAAATTCTCCTAAAAGAGTTAGATTTGAAATTATATCTTTTCCTCAATAGTAGACTATTAAAGTAACGATCAGGCCCAACAAACGATAACTTAGTGATTTCCCGTCAGAAATAAAAAAACAGGCTTAATTAGCAATATCAAAAATCAAAGGATTTAAAAATTACCCCAATAAAGCTAATGGAGCCAATTATCAATAAAGTAATCCCAATAATTTCTGCACTCCGAGATGCTTCATAAGTGTAGCAATCGCATTGAATTTGTTGAAGTAAGCGACGATGTTCTTGCAAACCTAAGACCATTCCAAACATTCCCGTTCCAATGAAAGCTAATCCCACAATTACCGAAAATCTGATCGGATTGATCTGACTTCCCACTTGGGTATTTTGAATAGTTCCCACAATGGTAGGCAGACCAAAACTAAAACCAATCAGGGACAAAGAAGTGCGAATCCAAGCCATTAGGGTGCGGTCGGCGGCAGCTCGACTACGATATTTAGCCAGTTCAGTGCGATTGTTGGCTAATTTCTTAGTAGAAAGAAGTTGAGAATCTTCAGGATTGTTGGGGAGTTGAGTCATCGTTGTTTGGATTAAAAAATAAGATTTTTGATTTTTAGAAGTGATCTTTTTTACTTTTGTCTTCATTATTTTTGCTGAGCTTGGGATTCTAACTCTTTTGTGAGAAAATAATTTAAAAAAGTTCGGATCACAGCGACAAGCCCGAGTTTTCCTAAGTCGTCAAAGGACGAGCTTAAAGTTGTAGCAAGAACATCGGCTCCTAACTGAAATTCTAAGGCCATTACTAACCACATTCCAAATTCTAAGCGGATTTGCGAAAATTGGTCGGTACCATGATGACGATTAAGCGCGATCGCCTTCTGCCCTGTTTTGAATATACCTAGAATAATACAAAATACAGCAATAGCTTCTAACAAGAACTTAAACAAGGTAATAACAAGAGCTAATCCATCTTCGAAAGGATGTGATAATTCCACTAATTCCACTAATTCACCTCATTTTAACTAAGTATTAAGTTGCTATTTTCAGTTTACGCTTATACCAAACTGAATATAAAATACCAAAAACCGATCCTAAAATTAGGTAAACGATCAGAGTAGGAGTAACTTGCTGTTCCATGTCATTTAAAACTGCAATAAATAAGGCCAAACCAACATTACGAGCAATGCAAGAAATGGCTAAAATAGACTGCTTATCTCCATCAGGGCCACCTAAAAGATGACCAATTGCTAGGGAAGTAATGACCATAATGGCAATCGGCACGAGAGGCAATCCCCAAAGTTTAAAAATAAAAGGAATCCCAATAATAGAAGCTAAAATAATCAGCACTAAAAATAAACTATTGGCAATAATTCTTAATGGACGCGCAATCACCTCTGCGTATTTAGATCCAAATTTTTGTAATAAAAGACCAAAAATAATGGGCAAAAATTGTACGATAATCACTTGTTGGGCAACGTCTAAAATCTTTACCTTCCCTGAAATTTCTTGAAAGGAAACGGCAAAAATATTTAAGGTTATGGGCGTAATTATAACCGCGAGTAGGGCTAAGGTTAATTGGAGACTGGCCGAATAGCGAAATCTAGCACCAGCCATTTGTGATCGCTTAGTGGTGAGGGGTGCGCCAGGAGAAGCGGCTAAAAAAGCTAATCCGATCATCACTTCGGGAGGTAAATAGAACCACTTGAGAAAAATAAAAACCACAAGGGGAACTAATACTACTACCGCAAAAAGTGCGCGAAAAAGTAAGACAGGTTTTTGCCAAAAAGAGAGCATTTTCTCTAGAGATAGATTAACGCCGGTAGATAACATCAAGGAAAAGATAGTTACTTCGACGAGTATTTGTAAAAAAAGATGGTTCATTCTTTAAATTTATTAAAAGTGAAAAGTGGCACCGATGTATGGTCCATTAAGATTCTGTTGAAAACCAAAGTCATTATTTCCAGTTCCATTTTTGTAATTAATTTCGTAGAAACGATAACCAAGCTGAAGAGAAGTCATACTATTAACCCACCAGTCCATTCCAGCCAAAAGATTCCAGCTTCAATCCGTATCCCCTGCCATGCCAAAACCAGAGGCATCTCCTCGTATCCAAAAAGTGATTGGATCGGAAATTTGAAGTCCTAATTTGCCACCGACTATTGGCTCAATCCAAGTACGTCCTTGGTCAGTATTAATTCTTTGTAGGGATGGAGAAAAAGAGTCGGAACCTAAATTAAAATTAACGTCTTCAATGGCAGCGTTAACCGCATTCAGACGAATCCCGGCGATCGGCTCAAACCAAAGAAGCGGGAAAGGTTTATTAGAAGCGTCTTTCGGTAAACGATAGGGAGAAGCATCTCCAAAATGATAGCTAAGGGCGAAATCATAGATGCCTTGGTTAAAGCTTAGGGTTGATTCCACATTGGCGTTAGGTAAACGATTAGCTGATTTAATCCCTGTACCTTTCAAACTGACGTAATAGGCATCAACAATGAAACCAAGATTGCCATTCCAAGCTTCCAGGCGGCCACTCCCCGCAAATTGAAGAATATTTAGTAAGGAGCCAAGATCGAGATGATAGTCAATGGTTCGCCCTCTTATTGTTGTATTGCCATAGGTTGAGATAGGAATAGTTCCATAGGGTTGAAATTTAAAGTGCCAATGATTTCCGTCTTTTTCATCAATGGTTTGGATCTCTTGGATTAAATCTTCTTCCTTCTCAGGAGAAACTTCGAGGATCATTTCTGAAAGCTGATTATTTTCTTGGGAAATAATGTTTTCCGTTTCAAGAATTGACTCTTGGCTAACAGGATTGTTTTTAGTTTCTATGATTTCTTCGGTAACGCAAAATTCCGTTGCTTCGACTAAATTTTCGGTCTTGATCCCTTCATTCGGTAATTGGCTCAGAGTCGGAACAACACAAAGGCGATCGCGGATGATTTTTTCTGTTACTAGATTCAATGGACTGATTGGCGTGGGATTCGCTAGAGCATGGGGAGCAATTAAGTTAAATATGATTCCCTGAAATACGGGAGCAAGAAAGAAAGCGGTTTTTTTTAGTACAAAAGGGTGAGGCAAATTCATATAGTAAAACAACTTTCAAGTTTTGTTTTTAGCTTTAAATACTTGCTTGATTATCTCTTAAAATTGTCAATTGGCGCAAAGGATATTTCTAGTTCCAACTGAGTTTGTGTTAAGTATAAATGCGGGGTCTACGACCGTTAAGGGAGGAAGCAATCATCAGATTTTTGAGCCAGTTATCGTGGTAACGAAAGCCATTGAGTTCTTCAAAGGGACAGAGGACTCCTGCC
>JBGSZT010000004.1:0-11587 GCA_041750255.1 Synechocystis sp. | reverse complement strand
ATTAGTTTTAGGTAATTAGTTTTAGGTAATTAGTTTTAGGTAATTAGTTTTAGGTAATTAGTTTTAGGTAATTAGTTTTAGGTAATTAGTTTTAGGTAATTAGTTTTAGGTAATTAGTTTTAGGTAATTAGTTTTATTTACTCTGGAGATACAGTAAATAATGTCCAAATTTCTCACTCCCTCACCTTCCGTCTCCTTACAGATTCCCGATCGCAATTTTGGATCTGTAAGTGAAGACAAACCTCTCTATTTTTCGTTAGTGATTCCCACTTACAATGAAAGCAAAAATATCGAGGCTGTAATAAACATACTAAGCAATTTGCTAGATCGATTACTTCCTAATGACTACGAGTTGATCGTAGTCGATGATAACAGTCCCGATCGCACCTGGGAAGTAGCGCAGTCCCTCATGTACGATTATTCCCAGTTGCGAGTGATGCGACGGGAATACGAGCGCGGGTTATCTACAGCAGTGATCCGAGGCTGGCAAATTGCTAACGGGAGGATATTAGGAGTCATCGACGGTGACTTACAGCATCCACCGGAAGTATTGCTAAAAATGCTATCAGCTATTGAGGGGGGAGCAGATCTAGTTGTTGCTAGCAGGCATATCGAAGGCGGCGGCGTCAGCGATTGGGGATTTATACGGCGGCTTTTATCTCGGGGGGCACAGCTCTTGGGATTGATTGTCTTGCCAAGGGTGATCGGTCGCGTTTCCGATCCGATGAGCGGTTACTTTATGGTGCGTCGCAGCGCGATCGCCAATCAAGCGATGAATCCGTTAGGTTACAAAATCCTGATCGAAGTGCTGGGACGGGGCAATATCGGTCAAGTTGCCGAAGTGGGATACGTGTTTCAGGAGCGGCAAGCAGGAGCGAGCAAGGTTACCTGGAAACAATACTTAGAATATATTTTGCATTTATTGCGCTTGCGATCACGCGGACGAATTGGCAAGCTGAGACAACGCTTCGAGATACCAGTCAGACGGTTTATTCAGTTTGGGCTGGTGGGACTGAGTGGTGTATTTGTCGATATGGCAATATTTTATCTACTCCACGATCCCGGAGGTCTGGCTTGGGGATTGACGCGCAGTAAAGTGATTGCCGCTGAACTGGCGATCATCAATAACTTTCTTTGGAATGATCGCTGGACTTTTGGCGATATTTCTAGCCAGCAAAAAGGTTGGCCCAAGCGGATTAAGCGGTTTATTAAGTTCAATCTAGTTTGCTCGATCGGAATCTTGCTCAACGTCGGCATCTTAAATATTCTGGTTAACTTCTTTCACGTAAACGACTATTTGGCGAATCTTATGGCGATCGCGCTCGTGACGATCTGGAATTTCTGGATCAACTTAAAGTTAAGCTGGAGAGTGACTCAGACAAAGTAAAACCGTACAGATTAGTGGGTCATTTGTCATATATCAGGCTATACCAGAATGCACAAAATCCTTATTTTAAAAAGGTTTCCCGATTATAATAATGGCACCGACCATCAAAAATGACCCACTAGAGACGTTCTGATTTTTTTGTTCGAGGATTTGAGATTTAAACTTCTTTTGCAATAGGTTTACCCATGATATTAAAAAAGCCTAAGATTTTAGTTACGGGAGGGGCAGGCTACATAGGTTCTCACGCAGTTTTAGCCTTGCAACGCAAGGGCTATGAGGCGATCATTCTCGACAACCTTGTCTATGGACATCGGGATCTTGTAGAAAACGTCCTGCAAGCAGAATTGGTAGTTGGAGATACGAGTGATCGCCGTTTATTAGATCATATTTTCGCGAGTTATTCCATTGAGGCAGTAATGCACTTTGCCGCCTATGCCTACGTGGGTGAATCTGTGGCCAGCCCGGATAAATACTACCGCAATAATGTGGTGGGTACCTTAACGCTATTGGAAGCTATGGTAGCTGCCTCGGTTGACAAATTTGTCTTCTCCTCTACTTGCGCGACCTATGGTAATGCTAAAACTATTCCTATTTATGAAACTCATCCCCAAGTGCCCATTAATCCCTATGGCTCTAGCAAGCGAATGGTGGAAACTATTTTGCTTGATTTTCATCAAGCCTATGGTTTAAACTCCGTTATTTTTCGCTATTTCAATGCAGCTGGGGCTGATCCGAGTGGACTTATTGGAGAAGACCATACACCGGAAACTCACTTAATTCCCTTGGTGCTAATGACAGCTCTGGGTCATCGGGATTTTATTGATATTTTCGGCACGGATTATCCTACCCCCGATGGTACCTGTATTCGAGATTATATTCACGTTTCTGATATTGCTAAAGCTCATGTTCTTGGGCTTGAATATCTTTGGAACCATGGAGAATCAACAGTATTTAATCTTGGGAATGGTAATGGATTTTCGGTAAAGGAAGTAATTGAAACAAGTCAACGAGTCACCGGGAAGGCGATCGCCATTAGAGAAAGTGCTCGTCGCCCTGGAGACCCGCCAGTTTTAGTCGGCAGTAGTGAAAAAGCAAAAAAAATTCTCGGGTGGGAACCGAAGTATTCTGACCTTGAAGACATCTTAACCCATGCCTGGAAATGGCATCAAAAACGTCATGGTTTAATAAATATATGAGGAAAAATAATTACCTATAAATAAATATTTTCAAGAACATATGATAAATACTTTTAAGTGCTAAATTTTGACTTTTTTATAAAATTTTAAAAATAGATTTATACAATTTCCACACTTCTGATTTATATTTATCAATAACTAATATAGAAAGTAATGAAAATTACAACAATTATTCCGACTTATCGTCGTCCAGAAATGCTAAAAGGCTGTCTCAATGCCTTACAAAAACAAATACGTCTAGCCAATGAAGTACTAGTGATTGTTCGCGACCACGATGATGAAACGTGGAAATTTCTTAATACTATACAAGCAAACTTTCCTTCCATGGTAGCTCATCAAGTAACTCGACCTGGCGTGATTGCAGCTCTGAATATAGGACTTAAATATGCAAAAGGAGATATTATTGCATTTACAGATGATGATGCTGAACCTCATCAAGATTGGTTATTTAAGATTGAAAGATACTTTGTAGATAACCCGAGTATTGGTGGAGTTGGTGGACGAGACTGGGTTTATTTTGATTCGGTGTTAGAAGATCGACCCTGTAAAATAGTAGGAAAAATCCAATGGTATGGTCATGTAATTGGAAATCATCATATCGGGAAAGGAGAACCTCGTGATGTCGATGTTTTAAAAGGAGTTAATATGAGTTTTCGTCATCAGGCGATCGCCGGATTATGCTTTGATGAGCGGCTAAAGGGTGATGGAGCGCAGGTTGATTTTGAATTAGCTATTTGCCTGGCTTTAAAAAAACGTAGCTGGCGAATAATTTATGATCCTAATATTGGCGTTAATCATTATCCAGCACAACGACATGACAATGATATTCGAGGAGAATTTAATGACGTTGCATTAGCCAATGCAGTTCATAATCAAACATTAAGTTTACTGGAATATCTATCACCACCAAGACGATTTATTTTTTTTATATGGACAATTATGATAGGAGTTAGTTCAGCACGAGGATTTATACAATTTTTGAGGTTTATTCCAACAGAAGGGTTACTTTCTGGACAAAAAATGATGTCATCATTCAAGGGCCGTTGGCAAGGAATTCAATCTTGGCTGGAAACAACTTCAAGACAACATTATAAATCAATAAATATCCCTAAATAGTCGAAACTTAAACTTCATATGCAAATAATTAGTCATCGAGGTTATTGGAAGATACCTTCTGAAAAAAATACGGAAGTTGCGTTTATTCGAGCTTTCACCTTAGGATTTGGAGTTGAAACTGACATTCGAGATCTAAATGGTCAACTCGTCATTTCCCACGACCCTCCCGAAGGAAATCCTCTTACACTGGAGAATTTTTTACATTTGTATACTTTATATGAACAATCTCTGCCTTTAGCTCTTAATATAAAAGCAGATGGACTACAAAACAAAATCAAACAAAGTTTAAAAGATTTTAATATTAAAAGTTATTTTCTTTTTGATATGTCACTACCTGACATGGTGGGTTATATAAAGCAAAAAATGTCAATTTTTACACGAGTTAGTGATTATGAAAAAATACCATTTTTTTACGAAGATGCCGATGGTATTTGGTTAGACTGTTTTGAAAATGATTGGATGAGCAAAGTTGATATTGAAGTCTACCTCCAGAAGGAAAAAAAAGTATGCATTGTTTCTCCAGAATTACATGGGAGGTGCCATCAACAATTTTGGTCTAATTTATTAAATTGGAACTTAATTAAGTACGAAAATTTAATGCTGTGTACAGATTTTCCTGAAGAAGGAAGGAATTATTTTTTATGACAAAAATCAAGGCAATTATTTTTGATATGGATGGCGTATTAATTGATGCTAAAGAATGGCATTATCAAGCCTTAAATCGTGCTTTATCTCTTTTTGATTATGACATAAGTCGCTATGATCATTTAGTCACCTTTGATGGACTTCCGACGAGAGAGAAACTAGAAATGTTAACCCGTGAAAAAGGATTACCTCGTTCATTACATAAATTCATTAATGAGCTAAAGCAAATTTATACAATGGATTTAATTCATATTCAATGCAAGCCTATTTTTCAACATGAATATACTCTATCTAACTTAAAAGCGATGGGTTATAGGTTAGCAGTTGCCTCTAATTCAATTAGAAAAACTGTTGAAACTATGATGGAAAAAAGCAAACTTCTTCCCTATTTAGAGCTTATGTTAAGTAATCAAGATGTCGCTAAGGGCAAGCCAGATCCAGAAATTTATCTAACAACTATGATTAAGTTAGGTCTCAATCCTAATGAATGTTTAGTTGTTGAAGATAATGATAAAGGAATTCAAGCCGCAATAGCAGCTGGAGCAAAATTAATGGTAGTAGAATCAGTTCATGATGTTAATTTAGAAAATATTTTTAGACACATTAATAAATACCAAAACGAAAACCATGAATATACTTATTTTGATGGCCGGAAACAATGCACCGTTTGAAGAAGCGGGATATTCTTATCCAAGAAATTTAGTCGAAATCAAAGGTATTCCGCTGGTTCAAAGAGTCCTTGATAGTGTGAAGCCATTTTTAAAAAAAGGCAATCGCTTTATTTGTCAAATTCCAGCTGAAGAAAATAAAAAATACTATACAGGAGATGTCATTCAACTGTTACTCAAACAGACAATCATAATGGAGGTTGGTCTGACGGCTGGAAGTGCTTGTACCGCTTTACTAGCAATTGAATATATCAATAATAATGATCCATTATTGATTGTTAGCGGAGATCAAATTATTCACGATGATTTAATGGCGATCGTCAACTATTTCCAAGAGCAGAAATGGGATGGAGGAATTCCAATTTTTAAAGGGGTTCATCCTCGTTGGTCTTATGTGAAATGCGCTAGTGATGGTTATGTGATTGAAACATCAGAAAAACGCCCTATTAGTGATTTAGCAACAGCGGGAGTTTATTACTTTAGCAAAGGAGTAGATTTTGTAAATGCAGCCATGCAAATGATTTATAAAGATGCTCATGTTAATGACAGATTTTATATCTGCCCTGTTTATAATCAAATGATTTTAAATCAAGCAAAAATTGGCACTTACTCTATTTCAAGAGATAACTACTTTAAATTATCAAATCCAAATGAAGTTCAAGAATATCAAGCATATCTTGTGTCAAACATAGGGAATTAAAATAGTATGCATACCGCAAAACTTGACCAGATGATTAGAGGATGGTTTGTAGGAAACTTTTTTCCTACATTATATAAAACTAACGCAGTTGAAGTTGCTGTCAAACATTATGCCAAGGGACAAAATGAAGCATACCATTATCATAAAATAGCAACAGAAATCACCGTAATTATATCGGGAACAATTAGAATGAATAATCAATATTTTTCTGCTGGCGACATCATTGTTTTACAGCCTGGAGAATCTTCAAATTTTGAGGCATTAACTGATAGCATTAATGTTGTGGTTAAAATACCCGGTGCTAATAATGATAAATATTTAGGGGAACTTTAAATTATGCTTAATATTGTAATCCCTATGGCGGGTCATGGCAGTCGTTTTAAAAAGGCTGGCTATGAATTACCTAAGCCTTTAATTTGTGTTCATAATCAACCGATGATTTCCTTGGTTATTAATAACGTGCGTCCAAGATGTAAACATCGTTTTATATTTTTATGTTTGGAAGAGCATCTTAAAACCTATGATTTAGAACAACAACTTAATTCTTGGGCTCCTAAATGTCAAATTATTCCAGTATCAACGGTAACTGAAGGAGCCGCTTGTACCGTACTATTAGCCAAGCATCTAATTGATAATGATGATGCATTAATGATTGCCAATAGCGATCAATGGATTGACTGTGATATTAATGCTTATTTGCAATTGATTGGAATATCTCAGGCAGACGGTGCCATCATGACAATGACGGCTAGTGACCCAAAATGGTCTTATGTCCGTTTTGATCATAAGGGTAATCCTTCAGAACTAGTTGAAAAACAAGTCGTGTCTGATCAAGCAACAGTTGGTATTTATAATTTCAGTCATGGCAGCAGCTTTGTAGATTCAGCAGAACAAATGATAGCTAATAACTTTCGTGTTAATGGTGAGTTTTATGTTGCTCCGACCTACAACGGAATGCTAAAAAAAGGCATGAAAATTGTTTGCCACAATATCGGAGAAGAATGTAATGGAATGTATGGATTAGGCATTCCCACTGATTTAAGAAAATTTGAAAATTTAGCGATTTCTCGCCAAGCGGTAATTCAATTAGTGGGGAGCCATCATTAAGCCCTATGTCTTTAGAAATCAATAACACTGATGTGACAATTTCCATTGTCGTTCCTGTTTATAATGGTGCCACCTACATCGATCAATGTCTTCATTCACTACAAGAGTCTCTTGATTGTCTTTCTGATAGTAAAAAACAAAAAATTGAAATCATTGTCTGCGATAATCACTCTACAGATTCTACTCTAGAGATAGTTAAAAATTACCAGCTTGAATGTATTTATCGTGTTATTCAAACACCTGAACATTACCCTAATAGAACCCTTAATTGGCGATATGGATTGAATGAATGCTTTGGAACTTGGATTATGATGCTTCACGCAGATGATTTGATTGCACCAAGAGGCTTAGTAAGTCTTTTGTCTGCTGTTCAACATTCACAAAATTTAGACGTAGTCATGATTTCTGGTCAAATCAGAACCTTTACTGATGAGTTTATGCCCAGTCGCTTAAGACCATTTTGGCCTTTGCCTGCGTTGATTAATGGTGAATCGATGCGTCAGCAAATATTACCTTTTCTTTGTCCTTTTGTTCCATTTACTTTAATGCAACGCGATGCCTATTTAAAACTCGGCGGCTTAAATAACAGCTACGAACTAGTACAAGACTGGGAATTCTGGATTCGCCTCTTAGGATTAGGAGATCTCTATTATTATCCCCATGAAATTGGTTGGTGGCGTAACCATGACTTTTCAGAAAAGTATGCAACAATTTTTGCTAAAGAACATTTTACGTTATCTCAACAGTTGCAGGTTTTAATTCCTGAACTACCTCCAGCAATAGTTCAAGACGCAGTTGAGCTCCAGATAGCAAAAATCAAGAATTGGATGTCAAAATTTGATCTAAATACTGATGATCGCATTTGCATAGATAATGAAATTATTCCTATATCTTTATCATTAAAAAACGCTAAGCAACGCCTTAAAATAAATTATTATTCTATTGGAATTAAAATATATTGGTTGCGCTTAATTGGTAGTTTTTATTTATTAAAGCAAAAGTTTTTTGCAGGTTGATACCATTAATGATTGGCAATACTTCTCGTACCTCTTCCTTTGTAATGAGTCTTAGACCTGCTCGTGGTTGGACTGCAATCTTAATCTTTATCTTGCTCACAACCATTTTTTCCATTCTAGGAGCAGGAAAAATAGTTAATTTCGGATTTCCAATCATTTCTTTTGTTACAGGTTCTTTTCTTTATTTTAATTATCCAATACTATATCATGGGTTTACTTGGTGGCTCTTATTTTTAACTCCTTTTATTCGGCGTTACGCTGATTATCATAGTGGCTTTACTAATCCAAGTCCAATTTTATTAGCTCCTTATCTTGTTATTTTAATTTCCTCATACACTCTTTGGCAAGAACTACCTAAAAAAACCGATAAAGGAAAAATCCCTTTTATAGTGTCTATTTTAGGAGTGATTTATGGGTTTTCAATCGGCTTAATTCAAAACCCACCTGTTCAAGTTTGTATTGGATTTTTAGATTGGCTTTGTCCTATTCTTTGGGGGTTTTATCTATATATTAATTGGCGTAATTTCGCTCAGTACAAGCAAAATACACAAAAAGTGTTTTTATGGGGTGTATTAGTAACAGGTAGTTACGGTGTTATTCAATATTTAGTTGTTCCGGAATGGGATCGTTACTGGAGGCTTCAAACAGATTTTGTGACTGCTGGCGTACCCGAGCCCTTAACATTAAATATTTTTAGTACGATGAATTCTAATGGTCCGTTTGCGATGGCGATGATGGCGGGCTTATTGATTCTCATTGGCAGTAAAGGGGAACTTCGTTTTCTCGCAATCAGTATCGGTTTTTTAGCATTTTTCCTCTCTAATGTTCGCTCTGCTTGGGTAGCAATGGTCATTGCTTTTTTAGTATCTATTAATTCTCTTAAGCCAAAACAACAAATTTATTTAATCATAACAACGCTAGTAATTTTAAGCTTGGCTGTTCCCTTATTAACGATGGAACCGTTTGCCCATAAAATTGGCGATCGCCTAGGAACCTTCTCTAATCTTGAAAATGATGGTAGTGCTACGGTAAGAATAGCTCACTTTGTTGATACCATTGGTGAAACACTTGCTGAATTTATTGGTAAGGGAATAGGTTCACAAGGATTTGATAATGCTTTATTGATTTTATTTTTACACCTTGGTTATATTGGTACAGTATTTTATGTTGGTGGATTATTTCAACTTTATTTTACTTTATTTCAGAGAAATATAAGTCGTTTCGATTCCTTTGTCGGCTCTATTCGAGGAATTACAATCGCTACTGCTAGTCTATTTATGTTGGGTCCTATTATGTTAGAACTATCGGGTATTATTCTTTGGGGATTTTTGGGGCTAAGCTTAGCCGCAGAAAAATTCTATCAAGAACAAGCCATTACTCTATTGAGAAAAAATACATAAGAAAAATTTTAACAAAGGCTGATCATGAAAATAGCAATGACTCATGTAGATCTTCCAAATCAATCTAAGGGAGGAGTCGCATTCCAAGCCCATTATTTGGCAAATACTTTAGTTGAGCATGGTCATGAAGTCACAATGTTCACCTTCAGTCCTGCCTATGAAGACTGCCATTATAAGGTTTATCAATATACTCTTCCTTCTAAACTTTGCCGCTTACAATCATTATTATTTGCATTTTATCTTTTTCAGACAGATTTTTCGGACTTTGATATTATTCATAGTCATGGTGATAGCTACTTACTGTGGCGATCACCTCCCCTTGTTCGTACCTTTCATGGATCCGCTCAGGACGAAGCAAAGTTTGCCGTTAGTTTGCAACGTAAAATATACCAATCAATATTTGCTTATTTAGAACAAATTGATTCCCTTGTTGCAGATATTAATGTTGGAGTTTCTTACTCGACTCAGTCTCGTATTTTAAAGATCTCTGATATTATACCCTGTGGTGTGGATACTAGTCGATTTAATCCAGTTAATCCAGAAAATAAATCTACTCAACCAACTATTTTATTTGTAGGAACTATTAGAGGACGTAAGAGGGGTCATTTTCTCGTAGATATATTTCTTCAAAAAATAAAGCCAATAT
This sequence comes from Synechocystis sp., assembly GCA_041750255.1. Lineage (GTDB taxonomy): Bacteria > Cyanobacteriota > Cyanobacteriia > Cyanobacteriales > Microcystaceae > Synechocystis. Next base: position 1,706 of record JBGSZT010000004.1, on the reverse strand, counting down.
TCCCTGACGCTGAACTGTGGCTTGTTGCTGAAGAAGTAATGGAAGGTGATGGTATTATTAATTACGGTAAAGTTTCTTTAAGTAAACTTTGTGCCCTCTATCAAAAAGCATGGATTTTTTGCTTACCTAGTACCTATGAAGGTTTTGGTATTCCCTATGTTGAGGCTCTTGCTTCAGGAGCAACCGTTGTAGCAAGCCCTAATCCAGGAGCTATAGAGATTCTTGAACATGGAAAATATGGCATAATTGCTGATGATAGTGAGTTAGGGGATCGCCTGATTTGTCTTCTCAGCCAGCCCTCGCTTCGACAGGAGTATGGTGAAAGGGGACTAATCCGTGCTCAAGCATTTTCATGGGATAAGGTTGTCAATAAATATGAAAAAATTTACGCAAAACTTATCAAATAGTGATTACAGTCAAATGTCAATTTCTTTATCTACAAAAAAAATAGTATTTTTTGTGAATGGGTCTGAAAAAAGTTCGGCGGGTGTCCGTGCAAGAATGTTGACAGAAAAATCTTCTGAGCCATGGCAATATTTTTTTAATTATAGACCTATTCCTAAGTGGCAAGGAATTTTCACATTTTTATACTCAGCTTTCACTATCAAGCCAAATATTATCTATGTAATGGATACTGCTTATACTGGAGTTATAGCAGGATATCTTGCCAAAATATTACTAGGGTGTATACTGATTACTGATACAGGAGATGTTGCCTATGAATTGGCGAAATCTAGTGGGAAATATTCCTCATTTCAACTTAAACTTATTAACTGGATAGAGAAACTTGCTTTAAGCGAGTCTAATGCTTTAATTGTGCGCGGTAGTTATCATAAAGATTGGCTAGAAAGCCAAGGTATTAATAAAGCAATATTTATTCCTGATGGAGTTAATGTAGAGGATATAGATGGCATAAATACGCTACAACTTAAACAAAAACTTAATATTAAAAATGAATTAATTTGTGGACTAATAGGCACAATGGCATGGTCTGAAAAATATCAAATGTGCTATGGATGGGATATTATTGAAGCATTAGCATTCTTAAAAGATATGCCAATAAAAGCTCTATTGATCGGGGACGGTGAAGGAATTCTACAATTAATCAAGCGTGCGAATGAATTAGATGTTATTGATCAGGTGATTTTTACAGGATATATCCATTATCAAGATTTACCCGCTTATTTATGTTTAATGGATGTTTGTGTTTCAACTCAATCTAATGATTTAGTTGGGAAAGTCCGTACAACAGGAAAGCTTCCTCTTTATCTTGCTTATGGTAAGTATGTAATTGCTACTGATGTAGGAGAAGCAAGTCGAGTTTTGCCTGGGATAGGATGTCTATTACCCTATCAAGGTGTTCGAGATAATGCTCATCCTAGGCGGTTAGCTGAGCACTTAAAACTTTTACTAAATCATCCTGAAAAATATCATGTTACCGATAAAGCTCGAAATATTGCTCGAGAAAATTTTGATTACAAAATTTTAGCTAATCATTTTGATGAGCTAATCCATGAAATACTTGAAAATATTTGATTGCGACTAAATCAAATAAATATTTATGTTTAAGCTGTTGTGCATTTAAATTGCGTCCACAGCATTCCCCTTATTTTTAATATTACGCCCCCAATTTATTACAAGTTCCCCCTCATTTAACAGCTTATTGACAAGTGCTTCTAGCTCTTCAATCGATTCAAATAGGCGAT
>JBGSZT010000003.1:0-2930 GCA_041750255.1 Synechocystis sp. | reverse complement strand
ATCGCCTATTTGAATCGATTGAAGAGCTAGAAGCACTTGTCAATAAGCTGTTAAATGAGGGGGAACTTGTAATAAATTGGGGGCGTAATATTAAAAATAAGGGGAATGCTGTGGACGCAATTTAAATGCACAACAGCTTATAAACAAAAATCAGCGTCACAATCACAAAAAAAGCAAAACTAGAACGAGATGCTTGTTTTCGGACAGCTAAGGTAACTGCCAAAGAGGCAGACGTGATCAGGACTAGAACGCCGGTGGCGTAGGCGGCTCCCTGGGCATCTACACTCGCTTGGAATAGAATTGTGACTCCAAAGGCGATCACCGTATAAACCAAAACCAAAGGACGCGATCGCCGAGCCCAATTGGGAGCCATACCGTAGCGGGGTAAATACCGAGGTACAATACTTAACAAACCAGCCATAGCTGAAGCACCGGCAAACCAAAGAATGGCAATAGTACTGAGGTCGTACAAGGTACCAAAACCTTCACCCAGGTATTGATGGGCCAGGTAAGCTAGAGCCCGACCATTGGCCTCTCCTCCGGCTTGAAACGCCTCAGGAGGAATAAGAAGCGTGGTAACCAGGCTACTCGTGAGCAAGAAAAAACTCATGATCACAGCGGCGACGGTTAGTAATCGGTAGGTATTACGAATGCGGCCCCTGGGATAGTCTGGCGTACCCTGAGGATTGCCCTCTACTAATGGCATTACCACTACCCCGGTTTCAAAACCCGATAACCCGAGGGCTAGTCGGGGAAACAGCAAGGACGCTAGTATTAATGCGCGAAAAGGATTACCGTGCTGAATAAAAAGAGACTGCCACCAAAATGATATAAGGCTTGGCTTAGCAAAAATGTGCCCAAAGCCGACGGTAACAACGACTAAGTTTAGGCACAAATAAATTATCACCAAAACAACGGCAATGGCGATCGCCTCTCGAAACCCCTTGAGAAAGACTAAACCGAGGAGAGCAATCGACCCCAAGGTCAAGCTCACCGATTGACCTTTAAGGGCCTCATGAAAAAACGGATTTTCAATAATATGAGCTGTGGCATCCGCCGCCGAAAGAGTGATGGTAATAATAAAATCTGTGGCAACAAATCCTAGCAAACAAAGTATAAAAAGCTTGCCCTGCCACCAAGGCAAAAGTCTTTCTAACATAGCCAAAGACCCTTCTCCGTTGGGACTGCGGGCGGCAACTCGTCGATATACAGGTAACGCACCAAAAAGGGTAACTAGTACAAGAATCAAGGTCGCAATGGGAGAAATTTGACCCGCGGCCAAGGCGGCGATCCCTGGCTGATAACCCAGGGTAGAAAAATAATCTACCCCTGTTAAACACATCACTCGCCACCAGGGATGGGTCGTCGGGTGAGTAGTGTGATGAGATGGCTCTTCTTGGACTAACCATTTTATGACAGTGTCTAAATTACGAGTCGCCATGATTTAGTCTCAGGTTCAGCATGGGAATTAATAAATTTAAAAAATGTCAGGATTCTTGGTAAATACAGACTATTCATGACCATGCGAATTTAGTCACCTACTGATAACGTTCTAAAAAGTCCAGGGCCTGATTACGGAGATCATAATATTCAGCCGTTTCTCGCAGAGGAGAGCGATCTAAATTTTGTGTAAAGAGGAAAATTAAAGTGAAAAGCGTTCGGGAAAAAGAATAGCAAAATGGGATGCGGCGGCTCGCCAATCCCGGATGGGACGTTGCCATTTCTTAGTGATATTCCTCATTGCTAAATATAATAGCTTGAAAACGGAATCTTCGTCCGGAAAAACGGCTTTTGTTTTAATAATCTTCCGAAAAGAGCGATTTAAGGACTCTATCGCATTGGTAGTGTAAATAACGCGGCGAATCGCCATGGGATAGTCAAAAATCGGGATGACATGCTCCCAATGACGTAACCATATTTGGCTGATAGCCGGGTAGAGCTCATCCCATTTCTGGGAAAAAGCATCCAGAGCCGTTTCGGCTTCCTCAATAGTGGCAGCATGATAAATCGGCTTCAAATCCGCTGCAACAGCCTTTTTATCCTTCCAGGGGACATAATTAAGACAATTACGCATCAAATGAACAATGCATAGTTGGACTTGGGTTTGGGGATAAACTGCCTCAATCGCCTCAGGAAAGCCGGTCAGGCCATCACAACAGGCAATGAGGATATCCTTGAGTCCTCGATTCTTCAGCTCTGTCAGGATACGTAACCAGAATTTAGCTCCCTCGGCTTCGGCTTCACCAATCCAAATACCCAGTAGTTGTTTGTCTCCCTCCTGGTCAACCCCTAACGCAATATAAACCGCTCGTTTGCTGATTCGACCTGAGACTTTGATATTTACGTACAACGCATCCAGGTAAACGATGGGGTAAATTTCCTCCAATGGACGGGCTTGCCAGGCTTTCACTTCTTCTAGCACCGCGTCGGTTACCTCGCTAATCATGCTGGCTGATACCTTGGCTCCATAGAGTTCCTCTAGTTGAGCACTGATATCCCTAGTACTCATCCCCCTGGCATACAGGGCAAGGATTTTCTCGTCTAATCCCGCGATGCGACGCTCATGTTTGGGGACTAGCACTGGCTCAAATTTTCCCTGCCGGTCTCGAGGGATGGATAATTCCATTTCTCCGTGCTGGGACTGAACCGTTTTCTTTGAGTAGCCGTTGCGACTATTGCCCTTTTCTTCCTCTGCCTGGTTGTTTATGTGATGACTCAGTTCCCCAGACAATGCCCGCTCTATCAAGCGTTTGGTTAGTTGTTTTAGCAGTCCTGACTCTCCCAGAATTTCTTCCGGGGTTTGATGCTCTTCCAGCAACTCGTCTAGTAAGGTATCGACGCGATTTGGTTCTTGTTTTTTGCGGACCATAAGGGGTTTCCTCGTTTTGATTGGATTTTACTCCCCTTACACAAAATTCTGTTCAGTCCCC
>JBGSZT010000002.1:0-3408 GCA_041750255.1 Synechocystis sp. | reverse complement strand
ATCGCCTATTTGAATCGATTGAAGAGCTAGAAGCACTTGTCAATAAGCTGTTAAATGAGGGGGAACTTGTAATAAATTGGGGGCGTAATATTAAAAATAAGGGGAATGCTGTGGACGCAATTTAAATGCACAACAGCTTATGATCCTGCAATGAGTTAAGCATATTTTTATATCTATAATAGGCAACAGCTCTCCCATTATAAATTGCACACAAATTTATTAAATTGGAATTATCAGAAGTAATTGGAGAAAATGATATTGCATCTGAAAAATATTTGATCGCTGTTTCATAATCTTCTTTAATACTAAGATAATAAGAACCAATTTCATCATAACTATCAAAAATTAACGATTTTATATTATTTCTTTCATTATCATTTTCATAAAGCTTATATTTTTTTAATGCTACTTTTCCCATCGTAATTACTTTAATAAAGTCATTAAGAGATAATTCGTATTTATTTTTGTGCGATGACTGACCTCTGAAGTATGCTCTATTTTGATAGGCACTAATTAGTAATCTTTCTATATAAATATTAAAATTATCAAATCTTAAGAACTTAGATAATAAGTTTATTATTTGATTATAATCGTCAATAGCATCCTCATATTTACCTAGTAATTGGTAACATGATGATCTAAATGCATAAAGTCGGTATAGATCATGAGTGTTATTAAAATCATCAGCTGGTGTAATTTTTATTGCCTTTGTTAAGTATGGAATAGCTAAATCATATTGATCACAATGATAGTATTCATAGCCTACTAATTCATATGTTTTACCCCTTTTAAGTTTTAATCTTTTAATTGCAACAGGACTAATTTTTGTAAATTCAATATTCCAATTAACTTTCAATAATAATTTTTCCAGTTCAAAACAAATTATTTCGTAGTCATTAGAACTATATGTTTGTTCAGAATTAACTTTGATAATATATAGAATAATTAATTCTAGCAATTTCTTATTTTGTTTAAGACATAAATAATCAATCGCCTCTCTAGTTATTAAATGATTTAAAATTATTTGCTTATCCCAGTTTTTTATATCTTTATTTGAAATTTGAATACTTATTAATTTAGTTTTTATTTCTATAAATTTATCATAAATGACACTAAGTATTTTTATTTCTTCTACTGACAAACTTTCTTTTGATAAACAAAAATCATTAAAAGTATTCTTGATTATTTTTAGAAAATGAAGTCTAAATAATTCTTGACGTTGACCTTTACCCTCAGCACTTAAACTTTGCCAAGTTTTTTCATAAATACTTTCAAATCTTTGACTACATTCGACTTCTGACAATTTTTTGAAGTGTGCAAAATGAGAAGCTTTTTTTTCGCCTCTTTTTAAATAAACTTCTTCACCACATTCTGGACATCGTAAACCTAATATTTTGTAATCTTGATAATTACAATTCTCAGCATCAATAAAAATACCACCCTTATAAATTGAAACCGCGTTCAACATATTTTACTCAGTCTTTCAAAGAATTTATTGAATTCCCCTTCCTGAGAGTTGATCAGTGCATTCATGGGGTAAACCAATATGGCCCTTACCCCTTCAATTTGAGGCTTACGGCTGAGATCATCAACGATGGGGACAACATAACTTAAGCTTTTTCCTGACCCTGTTCCTGTGGTTAAAACATAGGGTAGATTAGCCTGGTAAGCCCGGAAAGCTTGTTCTTGGTGATAGTGAAAATGATAGCCTGAAAAGTATGTTTGACAGTCGGGATGGAGTAAATTTTCGTCAGCGAGTTGTTGAATTGTCTGACTTTTTTTATAAGATGGATTAATTTGAACCAAAGAATCTTTCCAAAGACTGCCTTGATCGAGTTTTTCTTGCACAAACTGTTCGACTCTTTCATCTTTAATTTGCAAAAAACTGGTGATGTAACTGCGGTAATCGTTAATGATTTCGTTTCTTAGCTTGAAAACATCGAGTCCATAGGAAGGAGTAGGTTTTGAGGCAGTGTTGAGTTTTGAGTTTGGAGTAGATAGAACACTATTTTTTACCTCAATATTCCCTAATTTATTGGCAATTTGTTCCCCTAATTTTTCGTTTAAAGCATCGCCGCCAAACGCTTCGGCAATTTCTTCTATCCCCCACGCTTCCGGCAATAATGCCAATAAACGTTCTAAATCCTCATCGGCGATCGCCTCATGGTTAGTGCAATCAATAAAAGCTGTGCCCAATGAAATAAGCTGAATCATTGAGGGAAGTTCAGCGTCACTAGCTTGGAGCAGATTAGTGAGGGGAAAAGGAATTTTCATAGCAGTGGGGGGGAGAAAGTTGAATCAGTTTAAAGGGTTTGCCAGGTTGGAGGAAAGAGACTCTCAAAGAAATTAGAAGAGTTTTGGGGTAACGTGACCAGTAAGGCTCGCATGGCACGGGAACAGCCCACATAAAAGAGACGTTTTTGGCTGTTTAAATAACTGTCATATTCTTCTTCTGGCAGGGTGTAGGGCATCATTTCTGGGAAAGTACTCCGGGCCAGAGCCACGACAACAAAGGGAAACTCCAACCCTTTAGCGGAATGAAGCGTTAACACCTTAATATAGGGGGCTTTGAGGTCAATGTCTTGACCACTGACAAATTGAGCCGGTAATCCTTCCTCACTGAGTTGTTTGGCGTAAACTCTGCCAATTTGATTGGTGGGGCACAAAATAGCGGTACTGGTGATGGGCAAACGATGGCTTTTAGCCGCTCCCTGTAAAAAGGCTTTGATGGCTTCCGTTTCGGGATGGGGAAGGCAAAAGGAGATCAGTTGGGGGCGATCGCCGTGGTATTTGGAGGGGGTTTGGCTGACACAATCTGGGTCACCTGCTTCGGAATTAGTCAGAATTTGTTCGCAGGCTTGGGCAATTTCTTGGGTGTTGCGATAGTTGCGCTTGAGGAGCAGAGTGCGACCCGTTACTTTCAGGTCTTGATGGATTTTTGTCCAGCTAAAGCCTTTTTGATACAAGGATTGGGAAGCATCAGCAGTTAGGTAAATGGCGGAAAAATTGGGTACTAAAGCCAATAAAAAGCGCAGGGCAACGGGGGATAGATCCTGGGCTTCGTCAATGAGAATAGCTTGGTAGGGTTTTTGGTCTGGGGGAATTTTTTCGGCGATCGCCAGGGCAAGACAACGTACCTGTTCAAAGGTGACAAGGCGATACCGTTTGAGTAAATCGCGCCACAGTTCATAAGCAATCCAGACTAGACCTCTTCAAAAATAAGGAAGTTTGGCAGGCTAACCGACATCCAGCCTTCACAGGTTGGATTTTAGACATACTGAACCCGTAATCGCACTATTCCACAAATACAGCCAATAACCAACTCGTACATCCGTGAACGCATCCGAAACTCTTCCTTGGCAATACGAAAGATTTTGAGCACTCGGATTAAATGCTCAACATAGACCC
>JBGSZT010000001.1:0-25892 GCA_041750255.1 Synechocystis sp. | reverse complement strand
GGGCTGACATCAAAGATTGTCAAACTTCTAAAGACGCTTTAGTAGAGCCGTTAAGGTAGTTCATTCAAAACTCATTCAACCTGCCAATGCGATTCAATAGGCAGTACTTATGGCTTACAAATGAGATGGATTAAGCCTTCTCATCTCAGTAGTAGGTAGAATCTATTTGTCTGAATAATGCCTGGAATATTCTCAAATAAGAATTTCAGCATTCGCTATTGACTTCCGTCTACCTCAGGGACTATGTTAGACCAAGCCTCACCGATCACCTTGCTCTACTTCAAGGCTTCAATCGTAACAGTGCCGCCCTCAACCGCTTCAATCTGAACCTTAAAACCATACAGCAAGCTCATCCCGACCAGTGGCTCTGCCTCGGAAGCTGCTACGTCGATAACTTGGGTCTGACCATCCCAAATCACGGTCGCTTTATACATTTCAAAAATGACTTCACTCCCATCGCCTAAAGTGCCAACGTCACGAAAATACCAAGGTAATCCGAGAGCGGTGATGGTGGATAGCGGAAGAGACAAAAAACCTGTGAAGCCCGTGTCAATCAGTGCCTCAACCATTTGCTTTGGTGAATTGGCAGAACCGACTGCGACTCGAATAATGGCTTCACAACTTTGATTCACGAAGCCCTGCATCATACCGATTTCTTCAGACTCCGGGAACCAAAGCGGTAGACCGCACTATGCCCAATCCGAATCACCCAAGGTTGGGCATCAGGGTATCGTTCATAGAGTCGATCTGTTGCCGAGATTGGCGTGTCCGCTACTTCAAAAGCCCCAGTTTCAATATCAATCGCCACAATCTTGCCATAATTCCCTGCTTCGACTTGAGAACGAACCTGAGTTTCGTAGATTTTGTTACCACGTCTAGCAAATTCTTCTTTGCTGTATCGGGGTTGTCGTACTGCCATCAGATTGACCTTATTTTAGCTTTACGCCTCCATCTTAGCTTGGCCAACAACCCCGCAAGAACAGGGATCAGACTACAACGCGAGAAGAGAAATTAGAACTGGAACTAATTCATTGAGGCTTACGCACCATGTACCCAGAGGTGTATCCACACAAGCCTTTTGATCAGTCTTTGGTGGCTGTCTAACAACTGATTATACCGACATTTTCCGTTTAGTCAACCCTCAAAGGATGAAAAAACGAAAGTTTCCGTATATTCGACCTGTAAAAGAGCATAGCCAGAAACATTCCGTATATTCCTCGATAATAGCTAGAAACTTTCTGGATATTATACTGAATAGTCATACTATCCAGAAATATTCTGAATAATGCCCGATGGAAAAACCGCCCAAAAAGCTCATTGAACAGGTTAGTGATGTCATTCGCCTGAAGCATTACTCTTATAAAACTGAAAAAAGCTATGTTAATTGGATTAAACGCTATATCTTATTCCATAATAAACGGCATCCGAGAGAAATGGGCGGCAAAGAAATTGAAGAATTTTTAACTTATTTAGCTGTCAAAGAAAATGTTGCTGCCTCAACTCAAAATCAAGCTCTAAGTGCTATTTTATTTCTTTATAGGGAAGTTCTTAAACAAGAATTAGATTTACAGGTTGATGCGGTACGAGCAAAAAGAAGTCGCTATGTTCCAACTGTCCTGACAAAAGAAGAGGTTTTGATAATTATCAATCATTTATCGGGAGTTCATCAACTGATTGTTAAATTGCTCTACGGGACTGGGTTACGACAAACAGAATGTTTACAATTACGGACTAAAGATATTGATTTTGCTCAAAACCAAGTGGTTGTTAGAGATGGAAAAGGTATGGAAAGTCGAGTCACAATTTTACCGATAAGTTTGGCAGAAGAATTAAAATTTCATTTGGAAATTGTTAAGCGTTTACATCAACAAGATTTAGACAAAGGTTATGGCTCAGTTTATTTACCGTTTGCCTTAGAAAGAAAATATAAAAATGCAGACAGAGACTGGGTTTGGCAATTTATTTTTCCCTCAGATCGCATTTCTCAAGACCCTCGTAGTAGCATGATTCGTCGTCATCATCTTCATGAAAGTGGATTACAAAAAGCCCTCAAACAAGCTGTTAAATTGGCAGGTATTAATAAGCGGGTAAGTTGTCATACTTTTCGTCATAGTTTTGCGACGCAATTGTTGCAAGATGGTTATGATATTCGTACTGTTCAAGAATTACTAGGACACAAAGATGTCAAAACCACGATGATTTATACCCATGTTTTAGCGAGGGGAGGCAGGGGAGTGAGAAGTCCCCTGGATGATTAGCATCGGTATTGAGAACTCAAGAGCCGATAGGATAGAAAGAGCCTATCTGTTCAGAGTGGATCGCCATGAATCTAATCAGCCTCGAAAATGTTTTTGACAACGCCGCATTCCTGGTTCCCTTTTTAACCCTGTTTGCCTAATGGATTGCGGTGGTTTGTCCCAAACAATGGTTGGTACAATTGGCCAGTGGCGGCATGGCGATCGCCGTTGGGGAATTCGTCTGTTAAGTTGAAGTGAATGCCCTTGGCAGAGGAACTTTATCTCAAAAAAAAATCCCCCCCAAGCAAGAGGGGAAGGGGAAATTAGACAAAAATTGTTGGAATTAAGGAATTAATCCGCTTTTAATGAGTCAAAGGTACGATAGCCATGGTCAGGATCGTAGAGATGGCATTTTTCGGTTATGTCTTTCATCAAGGCCCAATTGAAGGTGCGTTCATGGATCACATCGCCCCAGTTTTCCTTGATGCTGGCGTAGGCCCGGCGCAGATTGTAGGAAGGGATGGCCACCGAAAGGTGGTGGGGAATATGAACATTAATGTCGTGGCAGAGAATTTCTACCCAGCGGGGATAGTCGCAGTGAACTGTGCCCTTGAGTTGAGCGTCGCCGGCATTCCAGGTTTCTGCTGGTTCAAACTTGATTTCTGGAATACTATGGTGAACCAATGTAAAGGTACTCATCCAGAAGTGATAAACCAACCAGGGCATTAGCCAAAATTTGATAAATCCCCAGACTCCGGTGGTGAGGATCAATGTCGGAAAACAAATGGCGGCAAAAATAACCACCACGGCCATGGAAAGAACGGCTTTAGGGCGATCTCGCTGAGTAAAATTAGATAATTTGAAGTGCATCAAGGCCCAGTGAAAAATTGACCCCGTCCACCAGAGACGACCCCGAATAGCTCGATAAAAAGCACGCACGATGGGATGAGATCCTTGATAGGACTCAGGTTTCCAGGCATCCCAGGCATTATCTACCTCTAGTTTATTGGTATGTAAATGATGGTGGTCGTGGAGAATCCGCCAGCAATGAAACGGATAAATGAGGGGCATCATAAAAAAATGACCCACCAGGTCATTCACCCAACGACGTTTGGCAAAGGAACGGTGCCCTGCATCATGCCCAATCACAAACCAGCCAGTCAGAGCTGTCCCCGTAAAAATCCAGGTCAGGGGCAAACAGTACCAAGGTAAATAAATAATGCCTAAATAGCCGACGATGGCGGCGGTGACACTCACAAAAACAGCACGCCAGGCCTTGGCTTGTTTTTTTTCAAAACAATCGCGGGGGAGCGTTTTAACAATGTCTTTAAGCTTTAAGCGTGAGCCCTGATCGGCTGGGCGCGTGGCATATAGTGATTCTATCGTTGCAGTCATGAAGGGGAATCAATCTCCGTAGGAGCGAGTGATGAGAATAAGGTCCGATCATTTTGGCCGTGACCGGGCAGGCGAGAAACAGGGTCACCGGGGAAATCCAGGAAATCCTTGGGAAATCTTAAGGGAACACCGGCAAAAGGGTTATTTTACTTAAGATTTCTTAACAAACTTTTACTTTTATACCACGTCATCGGCATTGTCAGAGCAAATGGCGACAAAATTCTAGTGCGGGGCTAAAGTCAAAAAATCTGGATAATCCTTAGGGCAAGTAAGGAGGATAAAGCCGATAAAATAAGGGGCATCCCTATTCCGTTACGGACAACCCTATGCCACGCCGCAATGACTTGAAGAAGATTTTGATTTTGGGTGCAGGCCCGATTGTGATTGGCCAAGCCTGTGAATTTGATTATTCGGGGACTCAAGCGTGTAAAGCCTTGAAGGAAGAAGGCTATGAGGTGGTGTTAATCAACTCCAATCCGGCGTCGATTATGACTGACCCGGAATTGGCTCACCGTACCTACATTGAGCCGTTGATTCCAGAAATTGTGGAAAAGGTGATTGCAAAAGAGCGCCCCGATGCTTTGTTACCCACCATGGGAGGGCAAACTGCCTTGAATTTGGCGGTGGAATTGTCAAAATCCGGTGTTTTAGACAAATACAATGTCGAGTTAATTGGCGCGAAATTACCGGCGATCGAAATGGCGGAAGACCGGAATTTATTTAAGCAGGCCATGGCTCGTATTGGAGTTCCAGTTTGTCCGTCGGGCATTGTCAATACGATGGAGGAGGCGCGGCGCATTGCCATTGAAATCGGCTCCTATCCCCTGATTATTCGTCCGGCCTATACCCTCGGCGGCACGGGCGGCGGCATTGCCTACAACCAAGAAGAATACGAGGAAATGGCGCAGTATGGGCTAGAACAATCGCCGGTGAGTCAAATTCTGGTGGAAAAATCTCTATTGGGCTGGAAAGAGTATGAACTCGAGGTAATGCGAGATTTGGCGGATAATGTCGTCATTATTTGCTCCATCGAAAATTTTGACCCCATGGGAGTGCATACCGGGGATTCGATTACGGTGGCACCCGCTCAGACCTTGACGGATAAGGAATACCAGCGGCTACGGGATTACTCTAAGGCAATTATTCGTGAAATTGGTGTTGAAACCGGCGGCTCTAATATTCAATTTTCTGTGAATCCGGCCAACGGCGATGTGATCGTGATTGAGATGAATCCGCGCGTTTCGCGTTCCTCGGCCTTGGCGTCCAAAGCCACGGGCTTCCCCATCGCCAAATTTGCGGCCAAGTTGGCCGTAGGCTATACGCTCAATGAAATTTCCAACGATATCACTAAACAAACTCCGGCTTCCTTTGAACCGAGTATTGATTATGTGGTCACCAAGGTTCCCCGCTTTGCCTTCGAGAAATTCCCCGGTTCCCAGGCAATTTTGACCACGCAGATGAAATCCGTCGGCGAAGCCATGGCGATCGGGCGCACCTTCAAAGAATCCTTCCAAAAGGCCCTGCGTTCCCTGGAAACCGGTCGCTTTGGCTTTGGTTGTGACCGTAAGGAAACTCTGCCCACCCTCTCCCAGGTGCGTTCCCAGTTACGAACCCCCAACCCGGACCGAGTCTATGCCATTTACCATGCGCTCAAGTTGGGGATGAGCGTTGAAGCGATCCATGAATTAACGGCGATCGACCTTTGGTTCCTGGATAATTTAGAAGAATTGGTAGAAACCGAAAAATTCCTCAAACAACGCCCCCTCACAGCTCTGACGGCCCCGGAAATGCGGGCGGTTAAACAACAGGGATTTGGCGATCGCCAGATTGCCTTTGCCACTAACACCAGCGAAGACCAGGTCAGAACCTACCGTAAATCCCTAGGCATTATCCCGGTCTACAAAATGGTGGACACCTGTGCTGCCGAATTTGAAGCTTTTACGCCCTACTACTACTCCACCTACGAACCGGACGAAACGGAAGTTCTTCCCTCCGAGAAAACCAAGGTGATGATCCTCGGCGGTGGCCCCAACCGCATTGGCCAGGGCATCGAATTTGACTATTGCTGTTGCCATGCCGCCTTCTCCCTCAGCGAGGCGGGCTATGAGACGATCATGGTCAACTCTAACCCAGAAACCGTCTCCACCGACTACGACACTAGTGATCGGCTTTATTTTGAGCCGCTGACCAAAGAAGATGTCCTCAATATCATCGAAGCGGAACAACCCGCCGGTGTGATCATCCAATTTGGCGGACAAACCCCACTCAAGCTCGCTATTCCTCTGCAAAACTACCTCAATCAGCCCGATTGCCCCGTCGAGACCAAAATTTGGGGAACCTCCCCCGATGCCATCGACATCGCCGAAGACCGAGAACGTTTTGAAAAAATCCTGCACGAATTAAAGATCAACCAACCCGCCAACGGCATTGCCCGCAGCTACGAAGAATCCCGGGGCGTGGCCAATCGCATTGGTTATCCCGTGGTGGTGCGCCCCTCCTACGTCCTAGGCGGGCGCGCCATGGAAATCGTTTATTCCGATGAAGAACTGGAACGATATATGGTCTATGCGGTGCAAATTGAGCCAGATCACCCCATTTTAATCGATAAATTCCTCGAAAATGCCATTGAAGTGGATGTGGATTCCCTCACCGACCATAGCGGCCAGGTCGTCATTGGCGGCATCATGGAGCACATCGAAGAAGCGGGGATTCACTCCGGCGACTCGGCTTGTTCTCTGCCCCACACCAGTTTGTCTGAAAGCGTGTTGGCCACCATTCGCACCTGGACGGTAGAACTAGCCCGGTCCTTGAAGGTTGTGGGCTTAATGAATATTCAGTACGCAGTGCAGGGAGAGCAGGTCTACATCCTCGAAGCCAACCCCCGCGCCTCACGCACGGTTCCCTACGTTTCTAAGGCCACCGGAATCCCCCTGGCTAAAGTTGCCTCCCTGGTCATGTCGGGCAAAACCCTAGCGGAGGTAGGCCTTACCCAAGAGCCGGTCATGACCCATGTGGCGGTGAAAGAAGCCGTTTTACCCTTTGCCAAGTTTCCTGGAGCCGATACCCTGCTGGGGCCAGAAATGCGGTCTACCGGCGAAGTCATGGGCATTGATGTGGATTTTGGTAAAGCCTTTGCCAAGGCAGAACTCGGGGCTGGGGTGAATCTCGCCACCACGGGAACGGTTTTTGTCTCCATGAATGACCGCACCAAGGCCGCCGCTGTGCCAGTGGTTCAAGACCTCTTGAGCCTAGGCTTTAAGGTGGTCGCCACTGCCGGCACTCAAAAAATCCTGGAAGACCATGGCATTGAAGGCATCGAAGTGGTGCTCAAACTCCATGAAGGGCGTCCCCACGTTCTGGATTGGATTAAAAATAATTGGATTCAGTTCATTATTAATACCCCCAGCGGTGAAGAATCCCAACTGGATGGGCGTACCATTCGCCGCGCCGCCTTGGACTACAAATTACCCATTATCACAACCCTGGCGGGAGCCCGGGCTACCGTAGCGGCGATCCGCAGTCTACAGACCCATCCCCTGGAGGTCAAAGCCCTGCAGGACTATCTAAGGGATTGAAGCCTGACTAATGTTTTCTTTGACCTGATTGTTTAGCATGGGAGGAATCTCAATCTACGATTTCTATGACTTCGACTCTTCTCCGTTTCGATTCCCTGGTGGCCCAGCAACGTCAGCACTTTCGATCCGGTGCGACTCAGCCCCTAGGGTTTCGCCTTGCCCAGCTAAAGCGTCTAAAGGAGGTAATCCTAGCCCAGGAAACCGATATTTTAGCCGCTCTCCAGCAGGATTTAGGTAAGCCCCATTTTGATGGCTATTTAACCGAAATTGCGGCGGCGACCCGCGAAATCGATTACGCCATCAAGCACCTCAAACAATGGGTTAAGCCAAAACGGGTGGGTATTAGCCTCGAAAACTTTTCCGGCCCAGGCGCAGATTTACCCTGACCCCCTAGGCGTAGTACTGATTATCAGCCCCTGGAATTATCCCTTTGGTCTGGCGATCGCCCCTTTGGTTGGTGCCATTGCGGCGGGGAATTGTGCCATCCTCAAACCCTCGGAATTGAGCCCGGCCACCTCTGGGGTGATTGCCAGGTTAATTAATACAAATTTTTCGCCAACGGAAATTCAGGTCATTGAAGGGGACGCGGCGGTGAGTCAGAGCTTGCTCCAAGAAACCTTTGATCATATTTTTTTTACCGGCGGCACTCGCATTGGTCAATTGGTGATGGAAGCGGCGGTCAAGCATTTGACCCCCGTCACCCTCGAACTGGGCGGCAAAAGTCCCTGCCTTGTCGATACGGATATTGACCTAGCCGAAACCGCCAAACGGATTGCCTGGGGTAAATTCATTAATGCGGGTCAAACCTGTGTCGCGCCGGATTATCTTTTGGTGCAAGAGTCGATGGAGCAGGCTTTAATAGGGGCTCTAAAAGAGGCGATCGCCAGCTTTTATGGTGAGAATCCCCTAGAAAGTCCTGACTATGGACGCATTATTAATCAACGCCAGTTTGATAGATTGCAGGGCTTGCTGGATGACGGGGAAACTATCTATGGCGGACAAACCGATAGCAGTAGTCGTTACATCGCTCCGACGCTAAAAGTCAAGGTTGGATTGGAGTCTGCGTTGATGCAAGACGAAATTTTTGGCCCAATTTTGCCGATTTTGACCTACCGCACCCTAGAAGAGGCGATCGCCATCGTTAATCGCTATCCCAAACCCCTGGCGCTCTATCTCTTTTCCCGTAATCGACAACGGCAAGAGCAGGTATTGCGCTCCACGTTTTCCGGGGGAGTTTGTATCAATGACACCATTATGCACCTGAGTGTGAGTGATTTACCCTTTGGTGGCGTGGGTCCAAGCGGCATGGGCAGTTACCACGGCAAAGCCAGTTTTGATACCTTTAGCCACCAAAAAAGTGTGCTAAACCGTTCATTTCGCCTAGAGAGTAATTTGCGTTTTCCACCCTACGGCGATAAATTAAGCTGGGTCAAGCGTCTGATCCGCTAGCAGAGATTCAAAACGTGGACTCATGGGCTAAGGTGAAGAGATCTGAATCGTATTAAATGCTATCTCTGAATCAATGCAAACCTGGCTCCACTCCCATCAGATTCTACTCACCCTCCTGGTTATTCTTAGTGCTTTAGTTCTTTTTGTTGTTGAATGGTTGCCCATTGACCTAACGGCCTTGATGGTGGCGGTGGTGCTGATTTTGCTGGGTCTGGTTACACCGGAAGAGGGAATTGCGGGGTTTAGTAATTCGGCCACCATTACCGTCATGGCCATGTTTATCCTCAGCTATGGCGTGACTCGCACGGGCGTTATCCAGATTGTGCGCGATTGGATGGTGCAGTGGGGCGGCAAAAATGTTAGTCAACAGATTCTGGTCATGGGCTTGATTGTGGGGCCGATCACCGCTTTTATCAACAATACGGCGGTGGTAGCGGTGTTCTTGCCTATTGTCGAAGAGTGGGCACGGCAACGCCAGGTTTCCGTCTCAAAACTGATGATTCCCCTCTCCTATGCCACCGTTTTGGGTGGGATGATTACGGTCATTGGTACATCAACTAATATTTTAGCCAGTGGCATTTCTAAACAATTAACCGGACAAGAATTTAGTCTTTTTCAATTTACACCCCTGGGATTAATTACCTTTGCCTTGGGAATGACTTATCTAGCCTGTTTTGCACCAAGTTTATTGCCCGATCGTAAACTGGCGATCGCCGGAAAATTAACAGATGAATACCAACTCAAAGACTACGTGGGAGAAATTATTATTCCACCGCGGTCGAGTCTGATTGGACAAACCCTGCGAGAAAGTGAAATTCAACGCAAATTCGATATTGATATCCTCGAAATTGTTCACAATGACATTCATTTTCCCCAACCCTTAGCCGACAAAGTTCTTTCCCTGGGGGATATTTTGATTGTGCGCGGCGGTCGGGATGACCTGCTCAAGATCAAGGCCGAGCGGGGGGTTGAAATCTTAGCGGATGTTAAATTTGCCGAGAGTGATATTGAAGCCACATTAAAAGAAGGGGAAGAAAAAATTGCAGAGGTATTGATTTTATCTAATTCTCGTCTGATCGGCTCCACCCTTAAGGAATTACGCTTTCGACAACGCTACAACGCCACCATTATTGCCATTCGACGCGGGGAAGAAATCCTACGCCAACGCCTCGGCAAAGTCAAACTAAAATTTGGTGATTTGTTATTAGTGCAAGGTCCCAAGGAAAGTTTTTTGGGATTACAAACGACGCGGGAACTTTTAGTTTTAGAAGAAAAAAATATAGAAAATCTGCGCTTAAATAAAGCCTGGATTTCCTTGGTCATTATTTTGGGGGTGGTGTTGGTGGCGGCCCTAGACTGGATGCCAATTTTAGTCAGTAGCCTGGTGGGGGTCTTACTGATGGTCATTACCGGCTGTCTCAAACCCGGAGAAATCTACGGGGCCATTCGCTGGGATATTATTTTTCTGCTGGCGGGGCTGATTCCCCTGGGAACGGCAATGGATAATTCCGGGACAACACAATGGTTGGCGAGGTATTTAGTCGATTTTGGCGGTCATTTATCCGGCTATTGGATTCTATTGTTGTTCTACCTAGCCACGGCAATTCTGACGGAAATTTTGTCCAATAACGCCACGGTAGTACTAATGCTACCTATTGCATTCCAGGTAGCCAAAACCCTGGGCTTGAATCCCTTTGCCTTTATGTTTGTCGTCACCTTTGCCGCCTCCAATAGTTACATGACTCCCATTGGGTATCAGACGAATACCATGGTCTATGGTCCTGGGGGCTACAAATTCTATGATTTTACGCGGGTGGGAGCGCCCCTAACAGCGATGCTGGCTCTGCTTACACCCCTCTTTACCATTTTGCTCTACGGGCTTGACCCCTAGGGGTTCTCTGGAGCATCAACCGACCCAGGTCAGATCCCCGATCGCCGGATGACCGTCAAGCCTTAAACTGGGATCTAGAAATCTTGATGTTGATACTTTATTTTTATTAGAAGAGATCGTGCGAAAAATAATCATTGCTGGCAACTGGAAAATGCACAAGACTCAGGTGGAGTCCCAAGAGTTTTTGCAACAATTCAAACCCTTGGTGGACGATGCCCCGGCCGAACGCGAGGTGGTTCTTTGTGCTCCTTTTACGGATCTAAGCATGATGTCTCAACGATTGCATGGTGGACGTGTTCGCCTCGGCGCCCAGAATGTCCATTGGGAGACCCAAGGTGCCTACACCGGCGAAATTTCTGCACCGATGTTGGTGGAAATTGGCATTCAGTTTGTGGTAGTGGGCCACAGCGAACGTCGTCAATATTTTGGCGAAACTGATAAAACGGTGAATCTTCGGGCGATCGCTGCTCAACACCATGGCCTCACTCCGATTCTCTGCGTGGGAGAAACCAAAGCTCAACGGGACGCGGGGGAAACGGAAACGGTGATCATTGAACAGATTCGCCAGGGCTTGGTCAATGTTGATCAAGGGAATTTGATCATTGCCTACGAACCGATTTGGGCGATCGGCACCGGAGAAACCTGCGAAACCAGCGAAGCCAATCGTGTCATTGGTGTGATTCGTGAACAACTGCAAAATCCTGATGTGGCGATTCAGTACGGCGGCTCCGTTAAACCCGAAAATATTGACGAAATCATGGCTCAACCGGAAATTGATGGGGTTTTAGTGGGCGGTGCTAGCCTGGAGCCGGAAAGTTTTGCTCGCATTGTCAATTTCCAATGAAGTTAAATGAGTGGCTAGGGTTAGTAAGTTTAGTCATGGCGGGGTTTATCCTTTGGTATATTCGCCACTTATTACTCTTGCTTTTTTTGGCCATTGTTCTGGCGATCGCCATGAATCGAGTCGTTAACTACCTGCAACGTTGGCGCTTTCAACGGCAAGGGGCGACGATCTTGACCCTAAACCTGGTGGCAGTGTTGGCGCTTTTGTTTGTGAGGCTGGTTATTCCTCCCTTTTGGGAACAATTCAAGGCACTCCTCCAGTTAGCACCGGAAATCGGCTCAAGAATCCAACTCTTTTTGGCAGAATTAGAAACCCAAGAACAATTTTTACCCCTGAATCAACTTTGGGAAAGTAGTTCTTCCGTTGAATCCCTCTCGGCGTTGGGGGCTAATCTAGTCGGTAATGTGTTGGCCTTTTTTTCCAACTCCCTGACGGCTTTTCTGCAAACCTTATTTGTGATTGTTCTGGCCTCAATGATACTGTTCAATCCCCAAGCCTATCGCCAGGGCGGGCTCAAATTATTTCCCTCCTTTTACCGACGGCGAGCAGACGAAATTTTGACCCTATCCGAATTAGCTTTGGGCAATTGGCTGACGGGCATTGTGATTAATTCCTTATTTATTGCCGGCTTGAGTGGGGTCGGGCTCTGGCTGCTCCAGATCAAATTAGTCCTTGTCCATGCGCTGATGGCGGGAATTTTGAACTTTATTCCAAATATTGGCCCAGCGGCTAGTGTTGTTTTTCCGCTGATGATTGCCCTACTCGATTCTCCCTGGAAAATTGGAGCGGTGCTGGTCTTGTACTTTTTGATTCAAAACATCGAGGGCTTTTGGTTGACCCCCATTGTCATGGCCAAACAAGTCTCACTATTACCGGCGGTGACCCTGCTCGCGCAACTCTTTTTTACTAGTCTTTTTGGATTATTGGGTCTACTATTGGCATTACCATTGACGGTGGTTGCCAAAACTTGGCTTGAGGAAGCTATCTTTAAAGATGTCTTAGACCAGTGGGCCTAGTGCGTGATGCTAAAACAAAACTCTAAGTTAAAAATTCTAGGGCTTGGCATAGCCTTGACCAGTTATTTTTGGAATGTAGACAGTATATTAACGCAACCATCCCCAATTTTAGAAGACATTCAAAAAACAGGATTACTTAAGGTTGCGGTTCGCAAAGATGCCGTCCCCTTTGGTTATCTAGATTTAAATAATCAATGGACGGGAATTTGTATTGATTTCATTGCCGTCTTAAAACAACAGGTGACTGAACGGCTGAATAACCCCTTTATTTTGGTTAAATTATACGAATCAACCCTTTTCAATCGATTTGAATTATTGTCTGAAAATGTGGTCGCCCTAGAATGTGGACCCAATACCATTCGCTCTGATTTAGCGGGAAAAGTTGCCTTTTCTGAGCCTATTTTTCAAACCGGAACTCAATTTTTAGTTCCCACCAGTTCACTATTGAATTTCAATCCTAATGGTCGTCTTCAAGATAAAACTATTGGCATATTAAGAAATACAAGCAATGCACAATTTTTGACCGAGCGTTACCCAGACGCTCAATTTAGAGAATTTCAGGGAGTGACCGGGCGTACTCGCGGGGTACAAGCCTTGATGCAAGGAAAAATTGATGCCTTTGCCAGTGATGGCATCCTCTTATTCGGTGAAGCATTATTGCTTAATATTCAGCTAGGCCCCACCTATCGGATTATTCCCAAAGCTCCCCTAGATTGTGTGGAGTATGGGCTGATTCTTCCTGCTAATGATTCCGCATGGCAAGGGTTAGTTAATCAGGCGATCGCCTTACCCGAAACTAAAGCAATTTATCAAAAATGGGTGGGGCCTCTGCTACCGGCTCTGGATTCCGTCAGGAGTTATTGTAATCAACAATCTGAAAATTAAAAAATAATC
The DNA here is from genome assembly GCA_041750255.1 of Synechocystis sp. Taxonomy (GTDB): domain Bacteria; phylum Cyanobacteriota; class Cyanobacteriia; order Cyanobacteriales; family Microcystaceae; genus Synechocystis. The sequence goes on along the minus strand of JBGSZT010000001.1, from coordinate 12,591 downwards.
ATGACCAATTATCAACTAGAAACTCGTCAATGGTGGGTTGAACGCTGGCTAGAATTACTCGATTCCTATCGGTTCAAAAAACGCCTAGAACGTGCTAGAAATTATGCCAGGGAAGGCAATGTTTTACGACTTGAGTTCATAGATTCAGAGTTAAATGCCCTCGTACAAGGTAGTGAGGTGGAGCCCTATCACGTTTCGCTTCGGTTAGACCCGTTTAACGATGAAGACTGGAATTTTATTATTGAAACGTTGTCTGAAAAGGCAATTTATTCAGCTCAATTGCTCTCCGGTCAAATGCCTGCCAGCATTGAGCAAGTATTTATTAAAAATGGACTCAATTTATTTCCCTATACCCTAGGGGATATTCACTCCCACTGTAGTTGTCCTGATCAGGCCAATCCTTGTAAACATATTGGCGCTGTGTACTACCAATTGGCGGATCGCTTTAGTGAAGACCCCTTCATTATTTTTCAATTACGGGGCCGGAGCCGAGACCAAATTCTAGCGGCGTTGCGTTCTCAGCGGGGCGCACCGATTCCTTCATCCTTGCCAATCGCTGTTGTCGAACAGTCCCCCAAAACGGTTGAAACTCAAGATATTCAGGCAGAAACAGCTAATTTTTGGGTTTATGACTATCCCCTTGACTCAGATCTCTGCGAAATTGTCCCACCGAGTGGAACCAAGAGTATTTTGGAGTTGTTGGGGCCAATCCCATTACCCTACGAATCTGCCCAGGAAGTAAAACAATCCTTAATTCAGCTTTATTCCCAGGTTAGTCAAGAAGCCCTGACCCAAGCCCTCGGCACGGATTAGGAAATTTTAGGGGTGGATGTGCAAGATCAAGCCCCGTTGATTTTTGCAAAAGGGATTTCAGTTTAGAATACGGGCACAAGAACGTTTCTCCCGACTCCCCATGCTTGCTGAGATCAAAGCACTTGCCACATCCCTAGCCCCCCGTTTCATCGAAATTCGTCGCCATATCCATTCCCACCCTGAACTCAGCGGTCAAGAATACCAAACCGCCGCCTACGTCGCTGGAGTACTTTCATCCTGTGGATTGCATGTCCAAGAGGCGGTGGGTAAAACGGGCGTAACAGGAGAATTAAAGGGAAAATCGACGGATTCTAGGCTATTGGCCATTCGCACAGACATGGATGCCCTGCCGATTACCGAACGGACTCCCTTAGAATTTGCTTCCCGTCATCCGGGGGTGATGCACGCTTGTGGCCACGATATTCACACCACCCTAGGGCTAGGCACCGCCATGGTGCTCTCTCAACTCCCCGAGCTATTGCCGGGGACGATTCGCTTTTTGTTTCAGCCGGCGGAGGAAATTGCCCAGGGAGCGAGTTGGATGATTCAAGACGGAGCGATGCGGGATGTCACGGGTATCCTAGGCGTTCATGTTTTTCCCTCCATTCCGGCCCAAAGCGTCGGTATTCGCTATGGGGCTTTGACGGCGGCCGCCGATGACCTCGAACTTTTTATCCAAGGGGAATCGGGCCATGGTGCCCGGCCCCACGAAGCCATTGATGCCATTTGGATCGCCGCCCAGGTTATTACCTCCTTGCAACAGGCCATTAGTCGTACCCAAAACCCCCTCAGACCCATCGTTTTGACCATTGGACAACTATCCGGCGGCCGGGCTCCCAATGTCATTGCCGATCATGTGCGGATGGCTGGAACCGTGCGCTCTCTCCACCCAGAAACCCATGCCAATCTGCCCCGTTGGATCGAAGGGATTGTTGCTAATATTTGTCAGACCTATGGCGCGACCTATGAGTTGAATTATCGGCGTGGAGTTCCCTCGGTTCAAAATGACCCCGAATTGACGAAATTATTAGAAAATGCCAGTCGCGCCGCTCTAGATGGCGATCGGGTACAAATTATTACTGAACCGTCCCTGGGAGCCGAGGATTTTGCTTTGTATTTAGAGCATGCACCGGGGGCCATGTTTCGCCTAGGAGTGGGGTTCAAGGATAAAACAAATCCTCCTTTGCACCATCCTCAGTTTGAAGCCGACGAAACAGCTATTTTGACGGGCGTTGTGACCCTGGCCTACGCCGCCTATCAATACTGGCAATCAAAGTGAGCTGGATACTCCGTTTTTTTGTAACTTTTGTTAAACCGATGGGGAAAACCCCCTAAATCCCTTGCTATGCTAGATTGCTAGTCTCGCTGAATTTTTTAACCCCAAAGGAAACACCCCTTTAAACAAGTTATGGTTAATACCCTGCAAAAGCCTGAATATGACGAAATTCGTCCTGGGATAAAAGCACCGGCCAAGGAATCCATTTTGACGCCCCGCTTCTACACCACCGATTTTGAAGAAATGGCCAAAATGGACATTTCCGCCAATGAGGAAGAATTACAAGCTATTCTCGAAGAATTTCGGGTGGACTATAATCGTTACCACTTTGTGCGCGATGAGGATTTTCAACAATCCTGGGACCACATCGACGGGGATAAACGCCGCTTGTTTATTGAGTTCCTAGAGCGTTCCTGCACGGCGGAATTTTCTGGCTTCTTACTCTATAAGGAAATGGGACGGCGCATTAAAGACCGGAGTCCCTTGCTGGCTGAGTGTTTTAACCTGATGGCGCGGGATGAAGCCCGTCATGCCGGTTTTCTCAACAAAGCCATGTCGGACTTTAATCTCTCCTTAGACCTGGGATTTTTGACCAAAAGCCGCAGTTATACCTTCTTTAAGCCCAAATTTATTTTCTACGCCACCTACCTGTCCGAGAAAATCGGTTACTGGCGCTACATCACCATTTATCGTCATTTGGAGCAACACCCGGAAGACCGGATTTATCCCATCTTCAAGTTTTTTGAAAATTGGTGCCAAGACGAAAACCGCCACGGGGATTTCTTTGATGCCATCATGAGAGCGCAACCGAATACGCTGAATGATTGGCGGGCAAAGCTCTGGTGTCGCTTCTTTTTGTTGTCAGTTTTTGCCACTATGTACCTTAATGATGTTCAACGGGCTGATTTTTATGCTTGTCTTGGGCTAGAAGCACGGAGCTACGACAAAGAGGTGATCGAGAAAACCAATGATACGGCGGGGCGAGTTTTTCCGTTGATTTTGGATGTCAAGAATCCTGAATTTTATGACCGTCTTGAAGCCTGTGTCAGCAATAACGAACAATTACGGGCGATCGATGCTTCAGAGGCTCCGGGGTTGCTCAAAGGATTACAGAAGTTACCTGTTTTTCTTGCCAATGGCTGGCAATTCCTGAAGCTTTATCTGATGAAACCCATTGTGGTGGAGCAATTGGCAGGAACCGTGCGGTAATTGCCTTAACAAACTAGTTTTATTAATATTTTTCCGTTGACCTTGGGGTGGACGGAATTTTTTTAGATGTGTTGTTTTTGTAGTGGGGGATGGCAATCACGCTATGATAGCGGTTGGAGCGTTGTGGAAAAATTGCCCTTGTGGTGCAGGCGAAAATCCGTTGAGGACTCTATGACCAAGCCTATTTTTAAACCCTTAGAATGTCGTCCTGATAGTTACCAGGGATGGTATCACCAAGGTAATGTCCTTTGGGAACAGAGGCAATATTCTGATGCCCTGAGTAGCTATGAAAAAGCATTGGAATATTATCCTCAGGATTTTTGGGCCTGGTACAAGCGGGGGCAAACCCTGGAACAATTGGGGCAATACGAAGCGGCGATCGCCAGTTATGACCAAGCAAATGAACTGAAGCCGGAAAATTACTGGGCTTGGTATGACCAGGGGTGTTTGTATTTACAAGAATTGTATGATTACTCCCAAGCCGTTGCTTGCTTTACAAAATCCCTGGCGGCTCATCCGGGAGACTATTGGTCCTACTACCGCCTAGGCGAAGCCCATCGGCTCAGGACCAACTATCGTCAGGCACTGAAAGCCTACGAGCAAGCCTTGAAAATTCGACCCCAGGATTTTTGGTCCTGGTATCGTTGCGGGGATTGTTTACAGGCGATTGGGCATTATGCCGAGTCTTTAAAATCCTACCAAACAGCCCTAAAAATTAAGCCCCACGACCATTGGGCTTGGTTTCAGCAGGGGCGGATTTTTGAAATCATCCAACGCTTTGCCACGGCGATCGCCTATTATCAGCATATTCTTGAGGACGACCCTGAGCGCGAAGAGGTCTGGTATCATTTAGCCCGCTGTCAGTTAAAGTTACGCCATCAGGATCAGGTCCTCGAGTCCGTCGCAAGGCTGATGGAATTGGCACCGGACTATGGCGAAAGACTCCGGTCTGATTCGGCTTTTGCCAGCTTGTGGGGACTACCTCGTTTTCAGGAAATTTTGGCCTTAGGGACAATGGTCAATGATCAGAGACCTTAGGCGATATCCAAGAAAAAAAATACCGTTCACAAGCCCCCAATTCTGGGGGACTTGTTGGTATAAACTTTGTGAGCAATCACCTTAGATAACAGAAAGGAAGAGCCGCAAACTCTCCCCTCAACTAAAATCTAAAACCTAGAGAAATCCTGCCCTATGACTACCATTACTGAGTCAGACCTAAAAGAAATCAAAGACCTAATCAACGGACTGGCTCAAACGATCAATGGGCTTGATAAAAAAATTGATGTCAACCAGGCCCGTGTCGAAGAAAAGTTAAACGGTATAGATAAACGCTTAAAACTCGTCGAAACCCGAATTAATACCCAAACAAACTGGTTTGTGGGAGCCTTTGCCGCCTTGGTTGGTGGTTTGTTGGCATTGCTAAGGAAATTTATTCTTTTTCCGAATACTTGAGATATTTTTACGATAAATTACCTAGCCTGAGTTGCGAGGAAGAGGCGTCCTAGTCCATGGATCAAAATTATTTTGCCACAGTGGCCCGCGGTCTAGAGGCGATCGCCGCCCAAGAATTAGAATCCTTGGGAGCAAAAGACGTTAAGCCCAGTTTTGCCGGCGTTGCCTTTCAAGGAGATCAAACTCTACTTTATCGGGTGAATCTTTGGTCCCGTGTTGTTTTTCGGGTCTTAATGCCCATTACCCAGGTTAAGGCCTTTAATCCCGAAACCTTGTACAAAAGTGTCAAAAAATTAGAGTGGTCGGACTACCTCAACCCAGACCAATCCTTCGCGGTGACTTGCACCGGCAGTAACCCCCGACTCAACCACAGCCATTTCACTACTCTGCAAATTAAAAATGCCATCGTAGATCAACAACGCGAGCAGTTTGGCTACCGTTCTGATGTGGAGCTTGAGCAACCCGATATTGTGATCAATGCCCATATTCAACAAAATTATTGTCAACTCAGCCTCGACAGCTCTGGCATTAGCCTGCACCGTCGGGGCTATCGTCCGGCCATGGGCCTCGCTCCCCTCAAGGAAACCCTGGCGGCGGCCCTGCTGGCGATCGCCGAATGGCAACCAGAACAGCCCCTCTATGACCCCCTCTGTGGTTCAGGAACATTTTTATTAGAGGCCGGGCTCAAAAGTCTGGCGATCGCTCCGGGTAAATTTCAACCCCGGTTTTGTTTTCAACAGTGGCCCGATTATGATGGCGATCATTGGCAACAACTTTTGGATGAAGCCAAAACGGGAGAGTTGGGCCAACTGGCCGCGCCGATCTGGGGCAGTGAGCAAGATGCCGAGATTCTGTCCCAGGCTCGCACCAATGCTCAAAATTGCGGACTAGACCAGCAAGTGCAATTTCTCCAGCGAAATTTTGCCGAAATTGAAGCACCGGCAGATAGCGGTGTTTTGATCTGTAATCCCCCTTACGGTAAACGTCTGGGTAACGAGGAAGACTTAGGAGACTTTTATAAAAGCTTGGGGGACACGCTCAAACAAAAATTTAAGGGCTGGACGGCCTTTATTTTGAGTGGAAATCCGGCCCTGACCAAACGGATTGGGCTAAGAACCGCCCGCCGTTTTTCCGTCTACAATGGCACGATCCCCTGCACCTTGCTTAAATATGAGCTTTATTAAACAATATTTGCTTTAAAACTAGCGCCGTCCAGTCAATGTCTTCCAGGGTTGTTTCTCGGCCCAGGCTAAGGCGAATCCCGCTCAAACACTGTCCAGTAGGATAACCCATGGCTAATAAAATCGGACTGGGACTGAGTTTGCCGCTATGACAAGCGGAGCCGGCACTAATGCCAATACCGGCAGCATCCAAGGCCCGCACCAGGGTTTTGCCTGTTATGACTTGGTTGGGAGTCTGGGGATCAACCACAATAAAGCTGAGGTGATGGGGGAGACGATGCTGGCGATCGCCCGTGGGATGTAAGTAGGAAATCTCCGCCAATTGTTCAAACAGTCGCTCCCGTAGGTTTATTAAACGTGGCATTTCCGACGCTAATTCCTGGCGGGCCAAGTCCGCTGCAACTCCAAAGGCGGCGATCGCCGCTAGGGCTTGGGTTCCTGAGCGCAACCCCTGTTCTTGCCCACCCCCGGCCAAAAGAGGAACTAACTCCACCCCTTCGCGCACATAGAGGGCTCCCGCTCCTTGGATACCGTAGAGCTTATGGCTTGACAACGACAATAAATCCACGGGTAATTTTTCTAGGTCTAGGGGGAGGCGACCCGCCACCTGCACCGCATCGGTATGAAACAAAATCCCCCGGTCCCTGGCGATCGCCCCGAGCTGGTCAATGGGTTGCAATGTCCCCACTTCGCTTTGACCATAAATAATTGAAATGAGCCGAGTATTGGGCTGAATTGCCTGCTCTAGGGTCAAGGGATCGACCCGCCCCTGCCGGTCTACCGCCAATCGAGTTACCTGCCAACCGGTTTTTTCTAGCCAAAGCGCCGGTTCTGAGACGGCGGAATGTTCAACACTGGAAATAATCAGATGTTGGGGCCGAGAATATTGACGGGCAATGCCCAGCAGGGCTAAATTATTCGATTCCGTCCCCCCAGAAGTAAAAATAATCTGATCCGGGTTAGCTACACTGAGTAATTGGGCCACCTGTAACCGGGCCGTTTCCAAGGCCAAAGCCGCCCGAGTTCCCCAGCTATGCAGACTCGAAGGATTGCCCCAACTTTCCTTCAATATCTTTTGGACAACGGAGATCGCCTCGGGTCGGGGGGGCGTTGTAGCGGAATGATCGAGGTACACTTGCATGGAGGGAATGAACCAGAGGTGAACTACTCACGCTGAATCAAAGATTACAGCTTAAGCTTGCCAATTCTAGGGCAACAGCCTCGGAGGTAGTGGACTTTTGTCCATACCGCTTTGGTCTTACTTTGCCATAATACGCTGTTGGGCTTCTTTAGACGATGTTCACATCTTCACATCAACTTCATCAAGTGTGAAGACCTTTTCAGACAGTACTTCTACTTGCCCTGTATCACTAATAGCCACTTGTTTTTATCCCTTCCGTGAATCCCGGACTAGGGAATGATGACCTCCACTAGTAATTCACTACCGCATTCTACTAGCAGGGTAATGCGTTTAACCATCCACATTAATTGTTTTCTGATTAAGATAGATTAATCTATTTCTTTTGCCCTATTTAATGGCCAATATATTTTGATTGCTCTACCAGTAATGTTATCTTTTGGAACAAATCCCCAATAGTGGGAATCATAACTATTATTACGATTATCACCTAACATAAAGTAGGCATTTGCAGGGACTTTAACAGGCCCGTAAATATAGTCTGGAGGTTGAGCAATATATTTTTCTTGTAGAGGCTTTTGATTAACGTAAACTTTTCCTTCTTTAATTTCTATAGTATCGCCTGGAAGACCAATAACTCTCTTAATAAAATCATACTTGAATTTTTGTTCTAATAATGTTTCGGTTGGCTTAAAAATAACAACATCACCACGTTTAGGTGAATTATAATTTTTATTAACTAAAATCCTATCATTGGTTTTTAAAGTTGGCTCCATCGAACTAGCTGGTATATAGCGAGTTTCAAAAAACGAACGAATTATTATAACAGGGACAATACATAGGCTAATGCCAAGGCTAAGCCATAGTAGAGCAAAACGAAGGGAAGAAGATTTGTTAAAACTAGACATTTATAAAAAGTAGTAAGTAAAAGTTTTTAATCTTGGTGCTTAGCTACTTATTAACTTCAGGCTTACCAACACCATCATCTATCAAGAAAAATATATAATAACACCCATTAGTCATACTAGAAACAGTGACCGTTTTGAATTCCCCCACCAATTCTCGATACACTTTTGCGTTATCCACACCAAGATTACGAGGAAACTTAATCTCACCATCGCTCAAAGCTTTTACATTCTGGGGATATTGGGTTGACTGTCTTCCGTGGTGATTTTTTAAGTTAGGGTATTTAGCCCGTCCATCAAAAAAATTGATAAAGGCACGAGACAAATTCAAAACAGACTGCTGAAGACGCGGATTTCAATCGTCCGTTACTAGATTCGCTTTATGGGCCTCTGCATAAATTCTCAACGCAATAGACATCTGTTGTTCAGCACTCTTTCCTTGCGCCTGAAACCAAGCCAGTGTATTAGGATCGACTAAAACTGATACTGGTATCGGTGACCTCGGCATTCGTAATTGTGATTTTGCAAAAAACTCCTCTGACAGGGGAGGGATATCAGATGTGTCAATGTCTTCGTCGCTCATAGCGTCGATTCTAGCCCAATCGGTTCTGGAGGTATTGTTCATAGTTTTTGCGTTCATGGGTCAATGCTTTCCTTAAAGAAATGATACGAACCGTTTCTTGATCAGGCTCAGTGTAGACAACGACTACAGGCCGCCCATTCAATAAACCGATGCCAATCCATCGCTCTTCACCATAATTTTGCCGATTATCGAGCTCGACAAGCATCGGTGAGTTAAACAGACTAAAGGAATCCTCAAAGTCGAAGCCATGCTTTTTGACATTGCTCTGATTTTTGCGTTCGTCCCATTCAAACTTCATGGTTTAACCCTAGCATATGGGCTGAGTCGAACTGTTGTTGCTGAAGCCATTGTTTGGCCTGCTCTGGGCTTTTTAAGTCGCCATCGAGGGTGGCGTACAAAAGTTGACGGAGGATGATCTTATAGCTTGGCCCGGGTCGATAGCCGAGGCTTTTTAAATCTTCGCCGGAGAGCATCGGCTTAACCTGGGCGAGTTCGGTTAAATACTGCCACAGAGAACGGCGTACAGCTTTACTAGACCGAGCCGCGATTAAAATTAAACTCACAGAACTGTGGGCTTGCAACAATTCAACCCGCTGGCTTGGTTTTGGGGCTTGGGGCAACTTTTTGGCGATCGCCGTTTCTGCCTCCTCCAACTCGGATAGGGTGACCACGATAGATTTTGGTAATTGTAAATTAGTGGCAATCACCCCCCGCAACCCCGGCGCTAAACTCGCCAACAACAACGCTAACCGCACGAGCCAATGTTCCTGGCGATCGTCAGGATCAAGACGAGTCAGCCAGCGAGAGCCGTAGCGCAATTGCCACCAGAGAGCCGGAGTCAGACTCAAACTTGAATGTAAACATTGCAACGCACCCAAATCATCTAATAACGTCAGTGCCCCACGCCAGTAGGACGCCGACAAAATCACCGATAACTCCGCTTTAAGCCGAGTCGTCAGGGCCGGAGCCGGATGATTCCCCAAGCGCAACCGTTCATAGACCCCACTCTCAATGGCATGGCGAATAAAGCGTTCAGTTTCCGGCTCAAATTCAAACCCCAGACGCACCACAAAGCGCACACCCCGATAAATTCGCGTCGGGTCTTCAATGAAACTATTGGCATGGAGTACCCGAACTTGGCGGGCTTGTAAGTCTAGGACTCCACCAAAAAAGTCCAGTAACTCTCCCTGGCGCGGAGACGTGAGGCGCACCGCTAGGGCATTAATGGAGAAATCTCGACGGTATAGATCTTGGCGAATAGAACTCGCTTCTACCTCGGGATTCGCCGCCGGATAGGGATAAAATTCCGTCCGCGCCGTAGCGATATCTATCCAGAGGGAACCCAAGACTGGGTCTTTGTGCCAGAGTAGGGCGGCGGTTTGGAACTCCCCATGCACCGAGAGGCGAGATTGGGGATAAAGATGTTGTAGCTGATTGGCTAATTCCACCCCCGCGCCCACGTCCGCCGAGCGATGGAAGCCATCTACAACCAAATCAATATCCTGAAGCCAGAGCGACTCCTCGGCCTCGGGGGACAATAATAGATCCCGGACGGCTCCCCCCACCAGGTATAAATGCCAGCCCCGCTCCTGGGCAAAGCTCGCCGCTTGCTCTAGGAGTTGCCACAGTGCCGGCGATAATTGAGTTTTGAGCCGGAAAAATAGCTTCTGTACCGACGGCAATAAACATGAGCCGAAGGTTTCCCTTGTGGCATCTAAAGGCGATCGATGCTGATGGAGTTGGCGCAAAACATCCGTGCGGGTTACAATTCCCACCAATTTTCCTTCCTCGACCACCGGCAAACGACCCACATCGTAGGTCACCATAATTTGCTCAATCTCAGATAAAAGCGTATCGGCGGTAATGGTTCTTAGGTTTCGGGTCATGTAGCCCTTGACCGGCGCGTGGCCAAAGCCATGGTGCAGGGCCAAATCTAAATCTCGCCGTGAAATGATACCGACTAAATGATCCGTCTTATCTACCACCGACAGCCCAGAATGACCATAGCGAAAGAGCACCCGCTGAGCCTGATCAATGCTGGTGTGGGGGCGAATGGTTCGTACCGGCGATGACATCAGATCCCGCGCCGTTAGGGGTTGGGGAATTTGCTCAATTAATTGAGCCTGTAACAGGGCCAAGGTTGCTTCTGGGTCAACTCCCCGCAAATTAACCGAAGCGGCCTGGGCATGGCCTCCTCCCCCCAAAGGGGTAAATAAGCTCGCCAACTCCGTCCCGGGAATGCGAGTGCGGCCAATAACCGCCAGTCTGCCTTCGGGGTAGGTCGCCTCGTCTCGGCGTTTGGTGTAATAGTGTCCCAAGAGCAGAGCATCTAGCTCTGTCAATTCCAATAACCGCTCAGCTAAATGGGAAAGCCCCGGCACAAAAGTTTCAGTTCGTAACAAGACCAAACCTAAGGTCTGTCCACTCACGGTTTGCCGCTGGAGATGGGTCATTGCCTCGGTCAAAAGAACCTGGAGCAACGGCGGAAAGCCGGGGTCTGCATATTCCGCTACCACGCGGAGGTTAGCGCCCTGCTCCATCAACCAGGCTAGGGCCTTCGCATCTCGCACCGTGGTTTGTTCAAAGGTGAGCGACCCCGTATCCACATGAATGCCCAGGGCCATCACGGTGGCTTCAATGGGATTCAAGGCTAATTGTTGAGTTTGTAGCTTTTCTACTATTAATGTCGTGGTGGCTCCCACCGCCTCTACCTGTACCTGGGTTGCCGGAATATCCGACTCCGCGCCCAAATGATGGTCGTACAGTTCTATTTTTTCTATCTGGGGTAAATCAAACCACTCTGCGGCTTTTCCCAGGCGATCGCCAAATTGATTGTCCACCACAAATAACGCCCGCAACCTCTTTGGGTTGACACTCCGCATCTCCAATAATGCCAACTCATCGCGGTGCAGAGCCAAAAAATCGCGCACAGCGGGATGAGCCCCGCCGGTCAAGACAATACGACTGCCGGGCTGGAGGCGAGAAAGCCCGACGGCTGCCCCTAGAGCATCAAAGTCTGCGGTCTGATGGCACAAAATTAAATCCATTCTCTCATTTTAGGCGCGGGGGTCATTCTTGCCGCTTCTAAGGCGATCGCCGCTACGTTGGATTCCGTCTTGCAATGCACAAAAGAAAATTCTGTCAATAAATGTTGCGTGATTCTTAACATTGTGTTACATTAGTTTACATAAGGAAAAAACAAGCAGGACAAACACCATGACACGCGGATTTACTCTTGACTCTGAAAACCGTTTAAACAACTTCGCCGTTGAACCCCAAGTCTATGTTGATGACACCGTTCAAGCCGGCTGGACCAAATACGCAGAAAAAATGAACGGTCGTTTCGCCATGATCGGCTTCGTCTCCCTCCTCGCCATGGAAGTCATCACAGGTCACGGCGTCATCGGCTGGTTGACGAGCCTCTAAGAATTTTGGCGTTGGGTTAATAGAGCATTTCTCCCCAGTTCATCCAACGCCGCTAGCTTCTCTCTATAAATGTTTCGCTCAATTATTTACGACTACCCTTTATAACGGACTCAATTATGAAAAACCAAACTCCCGTCGTTTTCCAAGAAAACTTCAATCATTTTCAACCCATCGACGCCAACCAAGCCTGGTCACTCTTTTTCACCGCTGGCAAAGGGGACAAAGAATTAGGCTTTAATCCCGAACTGGGTCGCTTCTTCACCTTTACCCTGATGGCGATCGCCGCTACCGGCGTAGTCTGGAGCTACTTCTTTAGCCACCAACCCATCATCCCTATTCAATAAATTTTTCTTGACCGCTCTCTTCTGTCAACAATGAACTCAAAGTTTTCCCCCGGCTCGGGGAATTTTTTTTGTCCCTTACAAATCAATAATATGTCAGGTATTTCTCTTTCGTCATTGTTCATTGTACTGTCGGTTCGCTCATTTCTGGGGATGGGTGGGAATAAATCAAGTTTTTATGGGCAACTGATAAATGGTTTCAGAAATCTTCATGAGTGCCAAGATGCGACGCTGTAGGTTATTGAGGGGAGTGATTTCAGTGGTACC